>VGNF01000036.1 GCA_016866195.1 Chloroflexota bacterium
CCCCCAGCCGCAACCTTGCTGATCGCACGAAGCGATTCCGGGGAGATCGTCGGCGCCCTGACGTTGGCTGTCTACCGGGTACCAACGGGAGTGCGTTCCATCATCGAGGATGTGATCGTGGAGGCCGCCTGCCGGGAACAGGGTGTTGGGGAAGCCTTGATGCGCAGGGCCGTGGAAGAGGCCCGCAGGAGGGGCGCCCAAAGCATTTCACTCACCTCCAATCCCGCGCGTGAGGCGGCAAACAAGTTATACCTGAAGTTGGGATTCAAGCACCGTGACACGAATTCCTACCAGTATAAAATTAAATAAAGAAGCCGGCCCCGTCCGCCGGCTTCCATTCGCTCCAGTTAAGGTTTACTTGTTTTTCCCGTTTCCTTTATCCTTGCCTTTATCCTTGTCCTTGCTATTATTCTTGTTGTTGTTTTCTCCTCCGCCGTTGTTTCCATGGTCGCCATTACCGTTATTGTTGGAGTTGACCTCGTCCTTCCCTTGTAGATCCTTTTCGTCCTTCGGATTTACCTGGACATTGATATCATCCCGATTTCCCGGTTCGGCATCCTTCTCAGCTTTCCTGGACATGACAGCCCCAAGGTTTTGTTTGGCGCTCTCCATGTCATCCATCACGGCTTTTCTAAACTGACCCCAGTTGGTGGGAGTGGACCCATCGGGCAGGGTGATGGCGCTGAAATCCCCGCTCTTTTTTGCGTCCAATATGGCCTGGAACGTATCGGAATTTCCCTCCAAGGCGTTGGTCATCCATAAAGCCTGGGCGATCACGCCGAAACCCGTCCCGTCCTCGTGGTATTCCATCACCAGGTCGTAATCTACATCGAACAAACTCCCGAAGAAATCGGCAAGGGCTGACCCGACCGGGTGTTCTTTGTCTTCTTCCTCGGTGAGCACATCGCTTGAATCGATAACGATGGTTTCAGGCAGGGTCGCGCTGACCGAGACGGTCGGGGGCGTGGCTGGATCACCGTCTTCGTCCATGAGTACGACCAATCCGAGGCTTTCGGCGGTTTCTGCGGTCAATCGTACGGTCTGGGATTCGCCCAGGTCGTTCGTCAACGTTACGACCACGGTGGTCTCACCCGAAGTTTCATCCGCTTCTATGGAGACGGAATCGATTGTCCCCGAGATGGTCGTTCCGATTTCCTGGGCATTGACGGGCACAACAGCCATGGATAGCAAAGCTGCGGTAACGACAAACGAAAATACAACTCTGTGCATGGGAATCTCCTCAAAACAATTCTGAGTTAAATCCACCCAAATTCTACAGGGATTTTTCAAGGTGATACACAGATTTGGTCAAATTACTGCTTACAGTTTTGTAAGTGAAGCGCCTGCTTGCCGGCATGTCATATCCATGATCCCCAGTGGGCTCGCAATGAAACTGGCAGATCAAGTCCTTCCTTGCAGCAGAGCAAGAGAGAGGAATTAATTATTAAGTTGATCGAGATAATGTGTGAATGTTTCCAGCCTCTGACCGAGGTTCGCATATTCACCATGATAGTCCGCGGGAAGGAGACGGACGAGATGACTCATCATCTCATCCACAATCTCCTGGCGGATCCCGGCGTCGACCTTGACTCCTTCCGTCCTAAGAGCAAAAGGTTTTCCGACGCGGATATGGAAGTCGGTGCGCTTTAGCCGTTTCAAGTTCGACAGAAATTTCTCGCCTCCCCAGTGAGCCACCGGAAGGATTGGCGCGCCGGACCGAAGCGCGATGATCACCGTCCCCGGCAGGGCGCGACGCAGTCGACCGGTTTTGTTGCGCGTGCCTTCAGGCGCCAAACCAAAGATATATCCCTGCTCGAGCGCCCGCAAGGCCAGTTTCAAGGCTTTCATATCTGCCACGCCACGATGAATGGGGATCGCGCCCCATAAAGTGAACACCCAGCGCAGGAACCAATTGTCCCAGGTCTCGGCCTTTGCCCAACCGGTGAATTTTCGGGGATAAAGATACGCGACCAGAATCGGCACTTCGATCTGGCCGGTGTGGTTGGTAATGATGATCAAAGGTCCTCGTTGGGGAACGCTTTGCAGGTCCGGCGCATCGATGCGGCAGGTCACGCGCGTATAGACTCGAATTAGGAAGATCACCAGGTTGTAAGTAAGGTTCATCGATGGGTCAGGAGCAGATGATTTCCAGTTCCTGCGGGAGAATCTCCAAGGTCAGGTGCATTCCATCGAGGCAGATAAACTCCCCATCGGCATGGGCGGGAAAGGTCTTGTCAAGGGATCGGATCTGCACCTTCTTCGCGCGCCGCATTTGAATTTCCGGCAAGCCTGCCTGGGTCCCCTTGATGAAATAGGGGATCATTTGCAGAATTCGAAGTTTGGAGGCGGTCTCCGCGATGCATAGATCGAATATGCCATCTTCCGCTGATCCGTGCGGAGCCATTTGAAAGCCTCCACCCATGCGCCTGCCGTTCATGACCGAAATCATGAGAGAGACCTGCCGGATGGTCTCCTGATCGTCGAGCACGATCTCCACCTGCGGCGGGTTATAGTATATAAAGACTGTTTTGATCACACCGATCAGGTAGGCCGGCAATCCGCGAGTCCATCGAATCTTCACCGCCTCATTGCCGACGGCTGCATCGAATCCCACGCCAATCCCATTGCCAAAATAACGCCCTTCTGGAAAATCCCCGCCTTGGACGAATCCCAGGTCGATTCGCTTCCGCTTTCCTCGCTTTAAAGCCTGCAAGCCTTCTTCCAGGTTCGCGGGAATACCGCACCCACTTGCGAAATCATTTCCAGTTCCGATGCTTAACACCGTAAATGCTGGCTTGGAATAGCCATTCCTGCTGGCACGCATCAGGCCGTTGATCCCTTCATTGGCAGTCCCGTCACCGCTTGCGCACACGACCACGTCAAACCCCTGCATGACTGCGTTCTCCGCCAACTCGGCTGCGTGCCACATCCCCTGGGTGCGGACCAATGTGAAATCCAGCCCGGAATCCCGCAGGCTGGATTCGATTTTGGGAATGGACTTTTCTCCCAGTCCACGCCCGGCGATCGGATTGACAATGACGAAGTATTTCACGCAGGCTCCTGATCTGCAACTTGGGCGAGTCTATCTGCTCCGGGAGGGATTGTCAACTCACCAAGGCAGCCCATATTATGGTTTGAAATTCTGGTAGTTTTCAGGCGTGTCCAGATCCTCAATCACCGAAGGGGAATCCACGACAACGTATTCGATGCGATTTTGATTTTCATTGATGAATTCTCGAGGGGAGCCGGACGGATCCAATTCAAGCAGCGAATTCCACAAGGAACGTCCGATTAACCATGGATGTCCCCGCCGCATTCGATAGCTGGGCACGATGAGCGGGGAACCGTGAAGAAGATACGCCTGGCAAATGCGGCGCACAGTCAGCTCCTGAATCTGCGGCTGATCGCCAAGACATATCAAGGCGGCGGCAGTCTCTGGAGGCAGCCATCTCAATCCGCATTGTATGGATGAGAGTAATTCCTGCGAATGATAGTTTTCATTGAAGACCGTATTGGCGTGCAGTTCGAGGACCGCCGTGGAAACTTGCTCATGTACTCCTCCTGTCACGACCAATACATCCAGTATGTCAGCCAGGCGAAGTGTCTGTATCACGTGGCCAATCACCGTTGTGTTTCCCCAAGGCAGCAGCATCTTGGGTTGACCCATGCGGCGGGATTGCCCGGCGGCGAGGATAACGGCGGAGATCATAGCGATTCGATCAGCCTCTGATAATCTGCAGGCCGGTCTACATCCAGAAGGATCATTTCGTCGTGCCAGGGCAGATAATCCACAGGATGCTTTTCGAAGAGCGCGCGTCCCCCGGCATCGCCCTTCAAGTCAAGGAGATCGGAGAAAACAGCTCGATCAAACAACACCGGGTTTCCTCGACGATCGGATTGGACCAAGGGAGCCAAGATCTTCGGAAGCTCGCGTGCATGGACATCGATTAAGGCCTTCAGCAGCGCGGCCGGAATCTGCGGCTGATCGGCCAGCAAAAAGACAGCTGCACCTGTGCCGGCGGGCAGGGTCTCAATCCCTTTACGGATGGAGGTTCCCTGGCCTAGCCGGTATTCGTGATTGTACACAATTTGGACCTCCAGGTTTTTCAAAGCCTCCGTCAATTCAGACGCGTGGTCACCTGAGACCACGATCATCGGCTTTAGTCCTCCCTTCAAGCCGGTTTCAGCGATATGGCGAATAAAGGATTTGCCCTTCCAATCCAGAAGTTGTTTGGGTGATCCAAACCGGCGTGACTCTCCGGCAGCCAGGAGAATGCCGGCGACGCTTTCGATCGTTAGATATCGATCCTGGTGCAGGGATCCGATCACTACAGAATCGAAATCCCGCAAAAGGCTGTTGGCTATTTCTCCACCTGCGGATTGGAGAAAATCCGTGTCGGCTTGATTAAGAAAGGCGATCCGTCTTGCCTTGGCAGGGATGTTTTTTCTTCCACCTCCCGGATCTGTAATCAATCGAACGAATGTGTTCGATGAAATGTCCGAATCCATTGGCAAGCCGCAGATTCTTGAGACCAACTCCGGCCGGTGGACGAATTGGGAATTGAGAGGCAGTCCCAAAGCCGATAATCCGGCAATGTAAATAACTACATCCGAGAAAGCCGGGATGGGGGGTTCATGTTCCGCAGGTGCTTTGAAGGATCGATTCCGCGATCCGTCCGCTTCGATGATCAGCGGCAGATTCTTCGATTTGGACCATGCGAGCAGGATAGAAAGCGGTTTTTCCCCGACGGGGAGGCAGCGTTGACCCTGTATTGGACCGGTGATGAGGATCGTGCCCTTGAGGTGTGTAAGCTGCCGCTCGATGCTCCATTGATCGGCAATGAGATGGTGATCCGCCAAGGGAATCTGCCAGCTGCCCAGATGAGTTGTGGCAGTGAGAATTGTTTGGGGAAGTCCACTTTGAATAAAGCCCTTCCCGAGCTTGAACATCAAGGTGGTTTTCCCGCCTGCCCCAGCCAGACTGATGACTCGATGAGAGCTTGAAGGTGTCGCTTCGAGCCGAAGGGCTTTGATCAGATTCATGCAATGATTCTAACCGAGTAAAGAATTTTTTTCGACGGTCATGTTATCGAACTGCGTGGGAAGGTATAATGCAAACGGGATTGGCTCTTAAAAATCGCCTGGAAATCAGGAACACCGATGGATAAACCCTTCGCTTTGATCGTCGAAGACAATCGAGACATAGTCGCCTTGTTCCGGCATGTGCTGGATCTGGCCGGGTATCATACCGAAATCGTCCTGGATGGCAAGGAGGCGATGGAGCGAATCCACATGGCTCATCCGGATATCGTACTTTTGGATTTGCAGCTTCCGGGCATGACCGGCGTGGAAATCTTGAGGACGATGCGATCCGACGAGGCGCTGGCCACTATTCCTGTGGTGGTGATTACTGCCTATCCCAACTACACCGATCGTCTGCCAGTGCAGCCGGATCTGTTGCTGCTCAAGCCGGTGGACATCAATCAGCTGCGCGAGTTGGTCCAGCGATTGCAGGTTGGCAAGGGTGGGAAGCGTGAACCAGCGATCGACCCGACCTCAGGCTTGTATTCCCTCACGTTCTTCACGGAACGCCTCACTTTTTCGCTCGAGCGATTGAAACAGGTTACATTACGGCGTTTCGGGATCCTATTTGCCGAGGTGCCGCAATGGCAGGATATCGAAAAGGAGTTGGGCGATCGCGGTCTGCCGGCTTTCCACAAGGGATTGGCGGATCAACTGAAATCCACGGTCCGGCCGACGGACATCCTTGCGTGGTCCTCCAGGGATCGCTGTTTCTTCGCGTTGATCGAGGAATTGCCCTTGCCAGAGGTGACGGTCAAGATTGCCGAACGCGTACAGAGCGGAATGACCGAGCACCTGCGCCGGCGCATCCCCAGGTTGGAATTGGATGCGAAATTGGGTGTTCTGGTTTGTGATCCAGAATATCGCGATATTCAACGGATCTTCGACGATCTGGAGCTCTCGCGGTCTTTGCTTCGTACCGGTGTATATCCCAGTCCGGCTGTCTTTGATCGCAAGGTGATCCTGACACACCGATAATACCCCCTGACAGAACGGTTAGTATTCGATTTGTCTAAGTTTGACCATGACGGCTTCCACCACCCCGCCGCCAACCGCCAGGGCTTTATCCGATACCAGAAAACAGGTGGGGGATCATTGCGGGCATCCACGTCGCCAAGTTTCATGCCGGCTGCCACTTCGAAGCCGTTTCTCAACAATCCTCGCAGCACTCCCGCAAATGGACTGACGATTTGCTCCTTGCCATCCCCACCCTGGGTGTTGATTTCTCCGATGAGTTGTTCTTTTTGGAGGGGGTCGCCGATCTCAACGTGAGTGGTTAATGTTCCATCGGAGCCGGCGCGCAGCACACGGTTTGGATCGCCGTCGGGTTGACCGCTATCCGGCAAGCTGGATCCCTCCCAATATACTCTCCCCAGCGTATGTCCGCGACGAGTCTCGACAACGGCTGTGCAATTCTCGCCGGCGGTGAATCCCGGCCCCAAGCCGACATGCAATGGAAGCTTGATATCTAATGGTTCGGGCGCGATTTTCAACAACCGCGCGTCCACGAGAAAAGTATTCTGCGGGCTTGTCAAAAATTGATTGCTCAATATCCGTGCATTGGGATCGATCAACACCGGTATTTCACCTGCCTCCAACGAAACCATCAATTGATCTGGGGAAACCAGTCGGGAGGTTGTGCCTTCAACCGTGTGCGTGCCCTCATAAACAGCCTCCGAGAAAGCGACACCCCTCCGCACTGCCAGGGGCTGGTCCAGCTCTAAAATGACGAGGGAAAATCCGGCACGGTGAAGCCGCAGGGCGATGCCGCTGGCAAGGTCTCCGCCGCCGCGAATGACAATCAATGGATTCATTTCATTTCCTCAAGGATCTGCTCCTGAACCAGATATCCGAAGGTATAAAGGGAGATGTAGGAAAACAGGAAGAAGGCCGAGAACGCGCCGATGAACATAATGGACCGCATGCTTGGATGGCTAGCATAATACATGAAATCCGACATTCGTACAAGCGGATCGAGGAACAAATCCCAGGAGTTCCAGCGCAGGAAGCGCCCGATGTAAATCCCAAGGCCGGTTAGAAATCCCACTCCCGTCACAAAGAACCATCCAACCAGGCGTCCAAATTCGCGCCTCACGAATCCGTGCATCAGAAACAGCGAGACCAGTCCGATCAACAAACCGGTCCAGGCAAACCAGATCAGCAGGAGCGTGTCGAACCAAAGCGGTACCCCTGACCTGGGAATTCCTAGATGCTGAAAATCTGTCAGGAGGTAGGGGGCATTGGGAAAGAAGATCAACCACAGGAGCATGATTGCGGGGAGGCTGAACATCAAAGGGGAACGGCGCCGGCCGGTGTATGTGGAAATCGCGTAGGCCAATCCGAGGGGAATCCATGCCAGGAATAAGTTCCAAACAAGAAAGGCATAATCGATGGAACCGCTCAGGAGGGTTCGCAACCTGAACAGGACCAGGGAAATTAACGTGGCGGCACACATTAACCCAAGAGTCGTCAGCCGAATCCTGACTTTAGGCCCCTGGACGGAAATGGATTTCATTGGCTGGAACCAGATACTGTGACCATTGTAAGGGATCCTGCTTTCAATCCCTATCATTTGCTCGCAGGTTTCCCGCTGGCGGAGGAGGGTTTGAAGGAGTCTGAACGAGATGGGCAAAGGAATAAAGCGTAAGGTAGACAAACAGGTAGAAAACCGCGAAGAGAAAGATGAATGCGACCAGTCGCAGGGATGGATCGATCGCCAGACCAAGGATGGTGATGGCAATCTCCCTGGGATCGTTCAAGATATCCCATGAATTGAAACGGACGAACCTCCCCAGGTACACTCCAAAACTGCTTAGCAGGGATACGGTAAAAACGAAGATCCAACCGGCTTTGCGGCCGAAGGATCGCTGGGTGATGTCATGCATCAGGTATAGCGAAACCAGTCCGAGCAGGAGTCCGGTCCAGGCAAACCAGATCAGCAGGATGACGTCGTACCAAAGGGGGGCGCTTGTGGATTTCTTCGCCAGATATTGAAGGTCGGTCAAGATGTAAGGCGCATTTGGGAAGAAGATCAGCCACAGAAATGCGGTACAGGGCAGGACGTAATAGAGGACCGGTTTCTTCCATGAAAACGCGTGGGAAATGTAAGCCAGAAGGAACGGTATCCAGGCGAGGAACAAGTTCCATACCAGGCCGGTGAACTTCTGCGTGTCGCTGTAGGCGATGCGGGCGGTCACGAGGAATACGCACAGGGTTGAAGCACCGGCCATAAGTAAAAAGATGGCGATCTGGTAGCGGTTGCGTGTGATAAAGTCGGAATATTTCGTGAAACTTCGCATGGGAATCGGATTTCGGATGGAATTCTACCCCTGCAGGAATTCCTGCAAAATCGGATTGACCTCGGACGGTTTTTCGTAATGAGGGATGTGCCCGCATTGTTCGACCACGTTCAGTCGGGCGTGCGGCATGGCTTGCAGCAATTCCGCGCTGTGGTCAAATGGAACCGTCGTGTCCTGCCTTCCCCAAAAGATCAGGGTGGGAATTTGGAATTTGCCGGCCAGTTCATACGTGCTGTATAAGGACCCCAGCATCCCGCTGCGCACTGTTGAAAGGATTGCACGTTTGAAACCCTTGTATTGCATTTGAACCAGATAATTCGCCTGGAACTGCTCGATCAGGCGCGGCTCGAAGAAATCGGAAGCGGCGCTCTTGACCATGTTGCCGGTTCCGAACAGACCGAGGACCAGGTCGCCGATCCCGGGCATGTTCACCGCCTTAAGCAGCCGGGAAAATACGATCGGCCGAACGCCCGCCGGATCGATCAGCACCCATTTTTCGACCATATCATGATGGGTTGAAACGAAGGATGCGGAGATCGATCCGCCCATTGAGAGGCCAATCAGGCAGGCGTGCGAAAACTTCAGGGCCTGCAGCAATTCTCGCAGCTGGCGCGTGAAGAAATGGATGTCATATCGAGCCTGAGGACGGTCCGAGAAACCTCGGCCGTACAGATTATATCGAAGCACACGAAAACCAGTCTCGGTCAGGAATTCGAAGGTTGGATCGAAAATGAAATAGGGTACCGAAAAACCGGGGATCAGGACCACCTTCCTGCCCTCAGCCGGACCTCCCAATTCGTATTGTGTGATCCCCTCCGTCAGAGCGATATAGGAGCCACCCGCCTGTCGGCGGCTGGATTCGTTCAGATCCTTTGTTTCACCCAAATATGGAAAATGCATTCCAAATTGCCGCGGACTGGCTTAAACGCCGATCAACGAATCCGGCCCAAGGCCCTCAAGACGCGTTCGGGAGTAAATGGGATCTCGTCGATCCAAACACCGGTGGCATCATGAATGGCGGCTGCAATTGCGGGAGCCAGCGGAAGAAAGGGGAGCTCGCCGAGGCCGCGCGCGCCCCAAGGTCCGTTCGGATCCGGTACTTCAACCAGGACCGAGTCGACCTTCTCGGGGATGTCGCGGATCGTGGGGATCAGATACGTGCTCAATTGATCGGTGAGCACCCGCCCATTCTCCGTTCGATAATCCTCGACAACGGCATAGCCATGAGCTTGGACGATCGCACCTTCGATCTGGGCGACCACCAGGTCCGGATTGATCGCCTTCCCCACATCATCTGCTGATACAACACGCAGCACGCGTACCTGCCCGGTTTCGATATCCACCTCCACTTCGACAGCCTGGGCTACGTAAGCATAGGAAAAATTTGGGGTTGAATGACCGGTTTCCTTGTCAAAGGGCGTGGTGCGCGGGGCGAGATACTTGTATTCAGCGATCGCTGGCCGTTCTTCAGTTTTCCATTTGGCGAGAGCAGCTTCCGCTGCGCCCTTGATGGCATTGCCAGCCATAAAGGTCATGCGTGAAGCGGATGCGGATCCTGGATTTCCCTGTGTGGCGGAGTCGGATGTATGCAGTTGGATTTTTTCCGCGGGATAGTCAATCACCTGGGCGGCGACCTGCCTCATTACCGTGTGCGTACCCTGGCCGACTTCAGCCCCGGCATGGTGCACGATCACGCGTTCGATGTCCCCATCCCCATGGATTTCAACCTTTGCCCAGCAGTTTTCCTGGTAGCCGAAGGAGAAACCCACGTTTTTGAAACCGGCGGCGAATCCGCGACCGCGTCGGATGTGTGGCTTGGTCCTTCGTCGACGATATTTGTTCCATTGAAAGCGTTCGCGCGCCGCGTGAATGCACTGGATAATGCTGACCGGCCCGGGCGCGGGAGTCCCGACGTTCATCGTCAATCCATCCTGCAGGGCGTTGTTAAGACGAAACTCCGCCGGGTCCATGCCGAGCTTCTCGGCAAGTTTGTTCATCTGCAATTCTGCCATGAACAGTGCCTGGGGAGCTCCAAAGCCGCGAAAGGCCGCGCTGGGCAGTTGGTTTGTGTAAACCCCGTACACGTCGGTCTTGAAATTGGGGATGAAATACGGTCCACTGGAAGTAATGGCGGCATTGCCGAGCACTTTGTTGCTGGTGTACATGTAGGCTCCGGCATCGCCGATCAATTCATTCTCGGCGGCAACGAGTCTGCCATCGCGAGTGGCACCCCATTTAGCTCGAATTGTGATCGGGTGACGCTTTCCGTGACCAACGATCGATTCGCGGCGCGACCAGATGATCTTGACCGGTTGCTGCAGTTTCCAGACTGCCAGAGCCAGAACAATTTGAACGGAAAGATCCTCGCGACCTCCGAAGGCGCCCCCAATGGCCGGGTAGATCACCCGCACTCGATCATCCGGCATTCCCAATGCGTGGGAGATTCCGGATTGATCGGCGTTCGTCCATTGACCGCCTGCCTCCACGGTGATCCTGCCTTCTTCATCCAGGTAGGCAAGTCCCGCTTCAGGCTGAAGATAAGCATGTTCCTGTACCGGAGTGTGGTATTCACCCTCCACAATCACATCGGCAGATTTGAATCCAGCATCCATATCTCCCTTGTGGATCTTGTAATGGACACAAATGTTGGAATCGCCGCGGTCCGGGTGCAGGATCGGCGCATCGGTTTTCATTGCCTGAAGCGGGTCCGTAAGAACCGGCAAATCCTCATAATCCACTTCGATCATCTTCACCGCATGTTCTGCCTCGGATTCGGTCCTGGCGACGACCACCGCGATCTGATCGGCCATGCAGCGAACGATGTCTGTATTAGGTTTGTCCGATCCCGGCCCGCACAGGACGGGCTGGTCAGGAATTTGCAGCCCATATTCATTGACAGGGACATCTCTGGCAGTGAAAACGGCCATGACGCCGGGCGCCGCCTGGGCATTCCCTGTCTCCACATGTTTGACGCGCGCATGGGGACGATCCGCAAACAGGATCTTCATGTGCAGCATGCCGGGGCGCGATAGGTCGCCGGAGAAGCGGGTTTGACCGGTTACCTTACCGAGGGCGTCCGGGCGTGGCAGGGATTGACCGACCGATGAATTTGACATGATTGAAATCCGGTTGGCTAGGCGTTCACCTGGTGTAGCGCTTGGTCTTGATCTTGGGAGGCGGCGCATCGAATGGTCCGTACTTCGGGGGTCCCATCATACGGTACACCGCTGCATAGACCACCGAGAAGATGCCGCCAATGAAGATCATGTAGATCAGCGTGATCGCGATGTACGCATACAAATGGTAGACCTGGGTGATCGGGACAAAGATCAAACGAAGAATAGAGACCTTGAAAAAGATATCCGGAAGATGAGGTCTGCCGAGCAATTGGTATGGGATCGGCCATTGGTTTTCCAGACCGAACGCAACCGTTTCGATGGCGAGGGCGATGCATAAGACCGGTATCAGGATCATCATCAAACAACCGATGCCCCGCCAGATCGGGTGTGGCCCCCGACCCTCGTCTCGCAAGCTCGGCTTGATCGCCCTGGAGGAATATTTACCCATCTTCGACCTCTTCTGATTTGATTTTCACAGCACTTTCGATCGCCTGGACGATTTTGTAGTATCCCGTACAGCGGCAAAGGTTGCCGGTAATGGACTGCTCGACTTCGTCGCGCGTAGGGTTTGGATTTTCGTCGAGCAATTTCGCGGCGGACATGATGAACCCGGGAGTGCAGTATCCGGCGTGTACAGCCCCATGACGGATGAAAGCCTCCTGTACCGGGTGCAGCGCTGCCCCTTCAGCCAATCCCTCAATGGTGACGATCCGGGCGCCGTGCGCCCGTGGAGCCGGGACCAAACAGGACATTACCGCCTTGCCGTCAAGGAACACGGTGCAGGCTCCGCACTCTCCCTCCGCGCAGCCCTCCTTGGTGCCGGTCAGCAAGCCTTCCTCCCTCAACAACCGCAAGAGGGTTTTGTGATGACCAGAGTTGAAGGTGTAGCTGCGGCCGTTGATCGTGGTCTGAATGGGTGACGGTGTTTGAAAATGGACATGCGACGGCTGGAGTTCGCGATCGGATAACAAAATGGGAGCTTTGGGCATTCCGCTCGTATGAGTCCCATCTTTCAATGACGTGAGCGCGCGTGTAGTTATAACCCGAACCATCTCCCTGCGAAAGGCTGCCGACCCGCGAATATCGTCAATCGGTTTGGCGGCGTTCATGGCCAGGATTGCCGCTTCTTCGATATTCTTCGGGGTGAGTTTCCTGGTTCTCAGAAAATCCTCCGCCTCCCCTGCGTGAATGATGGTTGGCGCAACCGAACCAAGCGTGATCGAAGCTGTGCGGACCGTATCCCCATGAAATTCGAGAATCGCGGCAACGTTCACAACAGAAATCGCCTGGGCGCGTCTCAAGGCCAATTTGACGAAGGTTCCTCGCTGGGTGCGTGAAAGGGCAGGGAAGGAAATATCCACCAGCATCTCGTCCGGCGCCATCACCGTTTTGCGAACATGGACGTAGAAGTTGCCCAATGGAACTACTCTCTCTCCGCGGGTGGAAGCCAGGGTGACGTGTGCATCGAGCGCCATGAGGGGTGTGATCGTATCGTTTGCCGGCGAGGCGGTGATCAGGTTGCCGGCAATGGTTCCGCGGTTGCGTATTTGAGGCGCCCCCACCTCCCAGGCGGCGCGCGCGAGCGGGTAGGCACGTTGACGAATCAATTTGGATGAGGCGCAATCGTTGTGAGTTACAAGCGGACCGAGGTGAACGACATCATCTTCATCCAGACGGATGGTATTCAACCCGGGGATGCGCGTGACGTCGATCAGTGTATCAATTCCCTTGCGGACGCCGCGCTCCATTTCGAGGATCAGATCGGTTGCCCCGGCGACGATCCGAGCGCGGTCCTTCTTCTCCCCGAGAATTCGCTGAACTTCCTCAATCGAGGTGGCTAGGATGTATTCGTTCCACATAAAGGATGAAAGGGCGGGATCTTCTCCCGCCCGGTAGCGGTTCGCGCTATGCCCCCCCGCCGGTGACCACCTCCGAACGGCGTTCGAAGGTCTCCACCGCGAGTCGGGCCAGGCTGGTCAGGTTGCGAATCGAAGCCGGCAGCGCCGCTTCATCTGCAAGGCTGGCCTCGAGGTTATCCACGCCGCTCTTGACCTGATTGCCCAGGTCGAAGAAAGCCAGGTCGAACTGGTAGATTGCATCCAGTTCCTTTTCATTGATCTTGACCGCGTCGAACAATCCGGAATATCCGCGAGCGGCGGTGCTGATCTTGTCGATGAAGGTCCGCAGCTGCAAGGCGGCCTTTTCGAGATCGTCGACATATTTGATCATTCCGCTGCTGACCAGCTCACTTTGCAGGTTGGAAAGACGGCTCCACTGCTCCTCAAACCGGCGGGCGACGGTTTCGCGCAGTAGCTTGTCCGCATCGCGGCGGTTCTGCCGTTCGACGTACCCGCTGAATCCAGGGATGTAGGATAGCAGTTTCTTGAATGGATCCACTTGACTGGTGACTTTGGCAAAGAAATCGCTCATTTAGGCCTCCTGCGATGATATACGTGAGTTGCGGATCTTCGGTCTCGCGATATTCTCCATTATATCGTTTAATTACAGTTATAATCAAGTTATCCAAACATCCCGGAGTCATTCATGAATAAGGGTTTGAACGAAATGCTGGGGCTGCTTCAGGGCAGTCTGTCAATGGAGGGGAATCAAGCGAAGGTCGTCGACGCGGCAAAATTCAGAGCCAATGTTGAGAAGATGGTGGAGCGGTCGGCTTTGACGACGGACGACGGCGCAGGCTGGGCAAGATTTTTGATCCGATCCGCCGCTCAGGAGCTGGGAATTATTCCATCCTCCATACAGGATTTGTATCTCGCTCGTGGTCGGGGGGAGGTTCCAATGACCTTTACCACACCGGCCTTCAATTTGAGAGCTCTTTCCTATCATGCCGCGCGGGCCATGTTTCGAGCGGCGATGAAAATCAATGCGGGAGCATTCATCTTCGAAATCGCCCGTTCCGAAATCGGATACACTGCCCAGCGACCCGCGGAATACGCCTCCAATATACTCGCAGCTGCGATTGTGGAAGGATTTGCCGGACCCGTCTTCATCCAGGGGGATCACTTTCAGGTATCCGCCAAGAAATATTCTGCAAACCCCGAGGTGGAGATCAATTCGGTCAAGGAGTTGACTCTGGAAGCCATCGCGGCCGGATTCTTCAACATCGATGTGGATACATCCACACTTGTGGATATCAGCAAAGCCACCGTCCCTGAACAGCAGGTATTGAACTACGAGCTCTCGGCACAAATGACGGCATTCATTCGCGAACATGAACCGCAAGGAGTGGCCATCTCCATCGGCGGCGAAATTGGAGAAGTGGGCGGGCACAATTCCACCGAGGAGGAATTGCGCGCGTATATGGATGGATTTAACCGGGAGGTGAAGAATCTGACCTCGAAAAAGGATGCTGGCTTGAGCAAGATCAGCATCCAGACAGGAACCTCCCACGGCGGAACCGTCCTTGCGGATGGTTCCCTGGCGAAGGTGAACATAGCCTTTGACGTCCTTCGTGACCTCAGCCGGGTGGCGCGCAAGGAATACGGCATGGGTGGAACTGTGCAGCATGGCGCCTCCACTTTGCCGGAGGAGAATTTCAACCAGTTCGTCCAGAATGAGGCCATCGAAGTCCACCTGGCAACGAATTTCATGACCATGTTCTATGAGAATTTGCCCGAAGGACTGTGGAAGGAGATGTATGCGTGGCTCGATGTGAATTCCGCCGGAGAGCGCAAGGAAGGCATGACGGATGAACAATTCTATTACAAGGCGCGCAAGAATGCGATCGGGCCTTTTAAGAATAAGGCGTATGCGCTCTCGGACCAGGTCAAGTCGAAGCTGAGTGCAGCCTGGGAGGCACAATTCGCCAGATTATTCGACCTGTTGGGGATGAAGGACACGCGGAAATATACGGATAAATTCATCAAGCCGGTCAAGGTCGCTCCTAAGCTTTCCGATTATGTGAAGGAAGCTGTCGGAGTGGAGGATGTCTCCGACCTGGCCGATTAGCCAATATCCCTTCCCGGATTCCAAAGCTTGGTGGAATTGTGCCCAAGGCTGATCAGGGGATTTCTCCAGACAGGTATCAGTTCATTCCCCGCACGGTGATATTTCTCCGTCGCGGGGATGAATATTTATTGATCAAAGGCGCGCCGACGAAACGCCTGTGGGCAGGAAAATACAACGGCATCGGCGGACACGTAGAACGCGGGGAGGATGTCGTTTCCGCGGCTCGACGCGAACTCCTCGAAGAAACCGGTCTGTCCGCCGACTTATGGCTGTGTGGGACGATAACCGTGGACGCGGGCGATCAAAACCAGGGCATCTGCCTGTTCGTGTTCTGCGGAGAGAAGATCTCGGGCGAATTGAAGACTTCCATCGAAGGCAGTGTGGAATGGATCCGAGTTCAAAGCATAGTCCAACTGCCGGTCGTGGAGGATGTCCCCGACTTGTTGGAGAAAATCCATGGGATGCAGCCGGGTGATTCGCCCTTTTCGGCCAGATCCCATTACGATTCCCACGAAAAGCTGGTGCTTATCTTTTCGCCGGACCATCCAATCATGGATCAAGGAATCGAGTAGGATTGCAATTCGGTCGTTTCCATACGACTGCCTGTGGTTTCGGTCCTGACCCGGCCGACCCCATCGACAAACCAGTAGAAAGTGATCGACTCAGAGGTCGAATTCAAAGTCGCTCCGCCGATCGTCCCACTGCCGGTCTCCCTGGTCTCCTCCCGGATTTTTACCGCCTGGAACGTGCCGGCAGGCGTGGTGATGCTTTCAACGCCAAGGGCTTCAAACCTTGATTCAACCGTTCCTGTGGAGGTCATTACATTTCCACCGAGGTTCCCTTCGGTTTGATAATCATAAGTTTGAATCCATTGATCGCCGGGATCGATTTTTTCCGGCAGGGTTACACCCTGGGCGTTGAGAATGGTGGCATCCAACTGGAATTGCCCTGAAGTTACGGAAAGTCCAGCGGATTGATCCCCGCTACCGGTTTGATACACCTGAAGTCCCTCGGGTGAACACGACCATTCATTCGATTTGGTTGTGTCTCCAAAATCCGTGGAGATGGTAAATCCATCCGCCCGTACCTCGGTGACCACGTCGGTGAAAAGGTATTCTCCCTTGGATGTCCCGCTGCTTTTATATGTCCAGCTCGCGTTCAACACTGCCGGGAAGTATGGATTTGTACAAATCCCTTCGATCGTAGAGCTTGCGACCGATGTCGCAGAGGCGGCGGAATCCTGCGACTCGGAAGACATTTCAGTTGGTGCGGATCCGGCTGATCCACCAAGACTGCAGGCAAGCACAGCTAGCATTAGGACAGAGATGAAAATCAAGTGTGATATGGATTTCCGGTTCATGGTTAACTCCTACAGAGTGCTGCGTTAATATCTAAATTGAATTACGATTTCCTGCCTTGTTTCGGCTTAATCCCGTTTAGAGATTTATGCAAGAAGCAGTAAGTTCAAATGCTTCAACTAAGAAACCGCCAGATTATCGTCCCTCGATGAATGGCATCGACGAAAACGGGTATCTAGCTTATCGGTAACGCGGATTAATCGAAGCCGACTATACCCTGCGAGGTTCGGAAAAGGAAAGAGGACAAAAGTACTCCCAGGTTGATCGGCTATAGAGGATGTCCCTCGGAAACCTTCGTGCAAGTTCATTGCTCTGAATTCGTTAGCGCACAAAGTCGGCCGAACTCACTCAATTCCAAAACGGGAGGGATATGGTAAAAATGCTTCCCTTTTCCGGCACGCTCTGTACTTCCAACGTACCGTGGTGCTGTTGAATTACCTGTCGGGTGATCGAAAGTCCGATTCCCAGGCCGCCGTACAATTCATCACCGTGCCTTTCGAGATGGAAGAAGCGGTCGAAAATGCGGGAACGAATTTGTGGATCGATCCCTATTCCGTGATCGTTTACCGCTAGAATTAGGCGGCCATCTTTTTCCCGAACCTGGATTTCGACCTCCCCACCCGGCTTGCTGAACTTGATTGCATTATCCAGCAGGGCGATGACCGCTCGTTCGAGAGATTGAGGATCTCCATGAATTTGGGGAAGGTTCTTTTCATGAATCAATTTCATTTTGATCCTGCGTGCGTCAGCCTTCGCTTGATATTTTTCGATGACCGCCTCGGCAATCCCCACCATGTCCACCGGTTGAAATTCCGGGATCACTAATTCGATCTCCTGAAGGAACAGGATATCGTTGGTGAGCGAAGTGATCTGGTCCACGTTGCGCTTGATGGTGGTGATGATCGATTCCATCTGGTCCGCTGGAACCATACCCTTCTCCAACGCATGTAGGTAGCCGCCGGCGACCATCAGCGGGGTCCGCAGCTCATGGGCAACATTGGTCAGGAACTCGCGTCTTGCCAGTTCCTGTTCGGCCAATTTTCGATAGGCTTCTGCCAGTTCCGCGGCTCGCAGGCGCAAATCCTCGATGGCCATCTGATCGTTTTGCCTGAGCCGGTTGCTGATCTCACTGACCATCGCCATGGCCATGCTTGGGCTGGTCTTTAATACGCGGCTGAACCCGTCCTTATCCAATTCAAGTACGACAGCCGGGGTCTTCGCAGTGACGGTGGCAGCCCGTGGCGCGTTATGGATCAACGCCATTTCCCCGAAGAAATCGCCGGCTGTGAGCGTTTTCAGCAGCCGAGTTTCGGTGTTATTGATGACTTTGGTGACCTCGAAATCCCCCTCCAGGATCATGTAAAACGAAGTTTCCAGGGCATTTTCCCTGCACACGATGGTTTCAGCAGAAAAAGAAATAACCCGGCTGTTCGAGATGATTTGCTCGACCTCTTCCGGGCGGATTCCCGGAAAGGCGCGCGGGATGATCTTTGCCGGCGTGCGGTTGGATGTCATCCTGGAATTTTATCACCGGGTGAAATACTCTCACAAGCATGGCGGATCCACCCATTTGGGCTATGCAAAAGTCCTGAAATCGCCGAAGGAACTGGCAGCGGGATTTACCAAGGCTCACACTATAATGTAGGCCAGCAGGTACACCATGAAAACACTTCCCAGCCCTCTTTGGATTCCAATTTCCGTCTCGCTCTTGACTCTGGCCTGCCAGCCTCGATTGCAGGAATCTACCCTGACGCCGCTCGACACGCCTTCCATTTCTCCGGTCACAGAAACCGCATCTCCCACCACTACCCCGCCTGCGACAGCCACGCCGCAGAGGTTGGTCCCGGAGTTCGAGCACATCGTGATCCTGATCTTCGAAAACAGGGAATTTGGCAGTGTGATCAACAATAGCAAGATGCCGTATTTCAATTTGTTTGCAGGGACTTT
>VGNF01000037.1 GCA_016866195.1 Chloroflexota bacterium
GGGGCTGGCCGGGCATGAAGTGGCTGACTCCCATCTGGCATCCGAACATCAACCATCTCAATGGAAGCGTATGCATCGACGCCGCCTGGTGGACGGCCAGCCGCTCGCTCGACCGCTTGATCATCATGTTGGGTGAGATGGTGCAATGGAAGAACTTCCACGATGATCCCACCAAACCCCCGTTTCCTTGGGATGCGGAGGCGGCGCGCTGGTCCAGGGAATACCGCAAGAAGCATCCGAATGCCTTCCCGGTGGATAAGCGCGAACTGCTACGGCCGGAGCGGGTGAAGGTCAAGGCGGTTGAGACGAAGAAGAAACCGGTAATTCGTTTGAAATAGTGATTACCTGCGCGCGCAGTATTCAGGAGTCCATTCATCATAAGAAAAGGAGATAACCATGTCTGATATACCTGTCACACTTGTGCTACCCTCCGGCGGGACACGCAATGCCGAAGTCCCCGACGATGTGGTGGTGAAGGATCTGCTTCCGGAATTGACCACTTCCCTGGAACTACCCACCACTGGGCCGGATGGCCGCCCCATGTCCTATCGATTGGACAGCAAGGCGCTGGGACGCGAATTGAAGGAAGAAGAAACCCTCTCCCAGGCCGGCATCCCACAGAACGACCGTCTGATGATGACTGCGGATGTCACTGCGGGGTAGCCTCTCCCATCGGGCTGTTCTGCTCAATCCGGAACAGCCCGACATCCCCACCCCAAGGAATCCATGATGGCGAGCAACGGAATTCGCATCTCCTCCCCGATCACCATTCAGCCGCGGCGGGCGTGCATGCCCGTGGCGCGCTCGAAGCGCTGGAAATCTCCCCACGAATACAAGGGCGCCCAGCCGCTGGTGAAGGTCTTCCTGACGCAGTCGGCGTACTGCCGCATATCCCTGCATTCGATCAGTGAACTGGAGGATGAGGTGGGAGGAGCCCTGGTGGGGATGTGGTGCGTGGATCGCGATACGCAGGAGCAATTTGTGGTTGTCCAGCACATGCTTCCCGCCCGTTACACCCGTCAGGGGAGCGTCTATCTCACCTTCACCCAGGACACGCTCGTCGATTTTCACGAAGAAGTGGAATCGAACCATCGCGGCAAGAAAATCGTTGGATGGTATCACACGCATCCCCGCATGGGAATTTTCCTGTCCCATTTCGATACGTTTTTGCACAACAACTTCTTCCCCGAACCCTGGCAGGTGGCGTTGGTCGTCGAGCCTCATGCATCGACCGCGGGCTTCTTTATCCGTAGGGATGATGGCTTGCTGGACCCAACCCGCTATTTCGGATTTTACGAGTTGAACGGCAATCTTGGCAGGAGCATGGTGGCCTGGAACAACCTGCAGAGCACGGAAGAGGAGACGGAAGGAGGTTAATTCATGAACAGACGCATGCGCACATACTATTATGCCGTCCTCGGTGCGATCGGTGGACTGATCGGATGGCAGGTGAGCGACCGGCTTGGTCTTTCATTCGTCACCAACCTGTACCTGAGCGAGCTTGTGGTCGGGTCATTGATCGGCCTGATCATCGGAACTTTCATTGGAATCACGGAGGGCCTGCTTACCCAAAACCTCGTTCAGGCTGCCAAGTCCGGGGCTTTCAGCGCCATGCTCGGGCTGGTGGCCGGCGGAATTGGGCTGCCGCTGAGCGAATTTCTCTTTCAAGCTGTTGGCGCCGGTTGGTTCGGCCGGGCTTTGGGCTGGGCGATATTCGGGCTCCTGCTTGGATTGGCGGAGGGGGTTGTGGGAAAAAGCCAGGCCTGGAAGGGAATGCTTGGCGGTCTGATCGGCGGCGCGCTCGGAGGAATTTTGCTCGAGGGCGCCCATACCATGCTGGCCGATCCAATAAGTGGCAAGGCCGCCGGCCTGGTATTGCTTGGAGCCTCGGTCGGCGCGTTCATCTCGTTGATCGTGGTCCTGCTCTCAAAAGCCTGGCTGGAGGTCACTTCCGGCAAGCTCAAAGGGACGGAATTCATCCTGGATAAATTCATGCGTTCCGGAGGTCCGACCGTGGCGATCGGCAGCTCCCCATTGAAGTCGGAGATCGTACTGCCGGATCCGGATATTGCCCCTCAGCATGCCATGTTGTCCGGCGATGGAGCGCGTTTTTCCATCAAGGATATGAGCCTGGCCGGCACCTTCATCAACGGCCGGAAGATCGAACGTTCACCGCTGGCGAATGGGCAGAAGATCCGCATGGGCAACACCGAGATGGTGTATCACGAAAAGAGGTGAACATGCTGACCAAATGGAACCGCTGTGTATGGATCGCTGTCGCATTGGCTGCCCAACTCCTTGGATTTTCAGGAAGGGCATTGGCTCAAAGTGACCTGCAGATACGGATCACGCAGGTGGATAATTCCGCCTTCCCAACCGTGACGGTGTACGTCTCAGTCACCAATTCCGCCGGAGAACCGGTAGGCGTCGACCCGGCCGGCATTCAAATTTTGGAAAATGAGGCACCCATGCAGCTCCTGGAGACACGTGGAGGAGGGCAGGGACAGGCTGAACCGTTTACCACCATGCTGGTGATGGACATTTCCGGCAGCATGGATAAGAATGGCAAGCTCGACTCGGCGAAGCAGGCAGCCATCACCTACGTCAGTCAAATGCGTTCCGGAGACCAGGCCGGCTTGATGACCTACGATACGCAGGTGTATTATCCCCAGTCGGTCACATCGGACCCTGGAGCCCTGATCACTGCCATCAACCTTTTGCGCACCGGAGGGGACACTTCCATGTTCGATGCCTTGATCGAGGCCGAAAAAGCTCTGGAAGGGATGTCAGGGCGCAAAGCGATCATCGTATTGACCGATGGATTGGATAATCATAGTCAGAGCACGGCCGACCAGGTGATCGAACAAATCGGGCCAAGCGGCCTAACCATCTCAACCATTGGTTTTGGGGATGCCAGCACCGCTTCGCAAGCCGGGCTTGATGAACCGACCCTTCGAGCGCTGGCGGAACGATCCGGCGGTTTGTACAGTTACGCCTCGGACGCCTCGGCGTTGAGCAGCTTATATCAGCGATATGGACGTGTCCTGCAAAGCGAGTATGCCATTACCTACGTTTCCCCCGCCACCTTGCGGGATGGGGTGAACCGGAATCTCAGCGTCTCACTATCCCAATCCGGGGTGACGACGGCTTCGGTATACAACCCGGGTGGAGTATTGCCCGAGGTCTCCGGAAGCTCGTTGACTCTTTTCCTGTCGATCCTGGGAGGGCTGCTATTGATGTTGATCCTCCCCTACGTGTTTGGTCATGGCACCGGGATTTTCAAGGGTATAAAGCCAAAAGGTAGGATCAAGCTGGCTCAACCGGCTTCGCCGTCGAAAAAACCGAACATCAAAATCAAGTAGTGTGTATAAAAACAAATTTCTGAGATTTCCCGGACAGGGGCTGCCCTTATTATCGGTCAGCCCCTGTCCTGGTTAAGCAATCCTCCCCCGCACAAGCGAGGGAGGGATCTTGAGTGGGGGAATGAAATCGTTACCGCGTGATTGCCGGATGGTGGGATTCTCTTCTCACATGTACCGGTCCACTTTACGGATGACCATGACCACCTTCCCTTTGATCTCGAGCGGTTCGGTCTTCCTGATCAGGATCGGTTTGAAATTGGGATTGGCGGGCTGGAGCCGATAACCGTCCTTTTCCTTGTAGAAATATTTCAAAGTCGTCTCGTTTCGGTCGGAAAGCCATATGGCTACCATTTCCCCGTTTCGGGCATCCTGAACAGGCTTCAAAATGACGATGTCGCCTTCGTTGACCAGGGCGTCGATCATGGATTCGCCTTGTACCTCCAATGCGAACAAGTCCTTCCCCTTTTCCTTGGCCGGCATGAGGGACATGGCGATGTCAACTGACTCATCCGGTGTGAAAGCCCTAAAATCGCTGGATGGAATGAGGATCGGTTCACCGGCGACGATCCGCCCGTAGATCGGGATGCGCAGCATATCTCCGAGTGGGGTGCTGCCGGTCAGCCGCACGCCGCGCGAGATCTTTCGGTCGCGTTCGATATGCCCGCTCTTCTCCAGCTGATTGAGATAGTAATTTACGACGGACGTGGAGGAAATATCGCAGGATTCCCCGATCTCACGGATCGAAGGAGGGTGCTTATGTTTTCTCTGATAATCCTCGATGAAGTCGAGAACCCTTTTATGACGTTCACCCAGACCCTTGCTCTTACGAACCATCATCATCCTGGCCTCCTGCCCGCATGGCGAACCTGCTTGGGCATTATTCGCTCATTTGTGCTAGGAATGATAATCGAACACCTGTTCGGTGTCAAGGATTTTCCATACTCGGATTTTCGAGACTGTGACGGGTGGGCTAAAGCCAGGTGCGGCGGCGCATCCAGAGGAACATGATTGCGGGGACGGCCAGCATGATCCCGAGGGTCAGCTCGAGGACCTGCTGGCTGGTCCAGCCGGTCAGGCTTGCGACCGGCTCGAAGAAGTTCATCCCGAAGAAGCCCGTCACGAAAGTGATCGGCATGAAGAGCGTGGTAATGACGGTGAGGATCTTCATCACCTCGTTCATGCGGTTGTTCACCACGGACAGGTAGGTATCCAATGCACCGCTGACGAGATCGCGCAGGTTTTCGTTCAGATCGTGCAGCCGGACCAGGTGGTCGTAGATGTCGCGGAAGAACACCCGGTCCTTCGGATCGATCACCCGGTAGTCGTCACGCGCCAGTTTGTTCAGAACTTCACGCTGGGGGAGCAGGATCCTGCGCATGGAGAGCAGCATCCTCTTCAGGGCAAAAATCTGTTCGAGAGTCGAACGCTGATGGCCGTCGAAGACCTGGTCCTCGATGCTGTCGATCTGCCCGTCAATCTCCTCCACCAGCGGCATGTATCCCATGACCAGGGAATCCACGATACGGTACAGGAGATGGTCGGCCCCATCCTGCAGGTGACGCTGGTCCCGCTGGCAGGCAGACCAGGTGTCCTCGATCGCCGCCAGCAGCTGGTCATGATGCGTGACGACGAAATTGCGACCCAGGAAGATATCGAGCTCATCGATGTCCGACTCAAATACCCCATCCACGTGTTTGTAATTCATGAAGTTCAGGACGATATAAAGGTATTCACCCCAGTCGTCGATCTTGGGAATGTGGGTTTCCTGCAGGGCATCGTCGATGGCCAGGGGGTGGAAGTTAAAGCTGCGCAGGATCGGTTCCGCGACCTCCGCTGGTTCGCTGATGAAATCCACCCAGAGCAAGCCTTTGCGGTCACGGAGCAGACGCGGAAATTCATTGGTCGGGATGTCTGTGCGTATGGTTTTCCCGGGGGCGTAGTACAGGGTTCGAATCATGACCTATCCTCCAAAAATGGGCCGAAATTTGAAGATATTAATTGATGTTACGCAGTTTATTCATTTTCCCTTCGACTGCTCCTTCGACTACGCTACGCTTCGCTCAGGATGCAGCTCCCGTAGGTCGCTCCGCTCACATCGTCCCGACACCTGCACCGATCGCAGGTACGGTGTGTCCCCGTCTCGGGCCAGCGCCCTCGCGGGGCGAACGGCCTTCGGGAGGACGAAGTTTGCGCGGATGGAAGGCGCAAAGCTCGGAGGGCGGGCGGTTTTCCCGCCTGTAGTCGAAACGCAACTGCGCAAGGTGAGGATTTTAGAAAAATTGAATAGTATATAAATAATATTGAGATCAACCTTGACAAAATTAATATAATTAGTATAATAGCGTGTGAAATAATTGAAATAACTTAATAATATTAATTGACCATTCTTTTCTTTGCAGGAGGCTCTCGTGGACAAAATGTTTCCTGAATTCCAGGTTGAACATAAACGTCGTCAGATTGAGGCCGAGATGGCCACGATCCGTCTCGGAGAACAGGCGGGTCGCGAACCGAGTCTAATCCGTCAGGGGCTTGCCTCCCTAGGCAGGTGGATGATCGTTCTGGGAGAGCGATTGCGTGACCGACAGGTTGATCCCGTTCGAAATTCAAGTGTGGTGGATTTGATCAAGAGGACTGCTTGACATGCTGAGAAGCTGGATGGCCAACGCCTCAAAGGTCTACCACGAATTCCCGCGCACGTTCTGGATCGTTGTCGTGATTACCTTCATCGACCGCATTGGGGGCGCCCTTCTTTTTCCGTTCTTTGCCCTCTATATTACCAGTAAATTCCATGTGGGAATGACGGATGTGGGCGTGTTGTTTGCGGCGTTCTCAGTTTCGAGCTTTGCCGGATCCGCCATTGGCGGGGCGCTCACGGATCGACTCGGACGAAAGGGAGTCATTATCTTTGGTCTGATCGCCTCCTCCTTCAGCACCATTGCCATGGCATACGTCGGGTCGTTCCAGGCGTTCTTCATGCTGGCTTTCTTCGTGGGCATATTGACTGACGTGGCTGGCCCTGCACATCAAGCCATGGTGGCGGATATCCTGCCGGAGAAACAGCGTGCGGATGGATATGGCATCATCCGTGTTGCCTTCAATCTATCCGTGGTCATCGGACCGGCCATCGGTGGTTTTCTGGCGGCCAAGTCGTATCTGCTGCTGTTTTATTCCGATGCGGTGATCTCCCTGATCACCGTGATACTGATTTCGGTCCTGCTGCCGGAGACAAAACCCGAGGCCCACCCGGATTCTCCCAAGGAAACGATGGCCGGCACTTTCGCGGGGTACGGAAAGGTATTCCGCGACACCATGTTCATGTTGTTTCTCGGGGCGGTCATGCTGGAGGTATTGACCTACATGAATATGAACACCTCCCTGGGCGTTTATCTGCGGAACCAGCACGGCACGCTCGAATCCGGTTATGGATTCCTGCTCAGTTTGAACGCGGCCATGGTGGTGCTGTTTCAGTTCCCGATCACGCGGCGCATCGAAAACCCGCCTCCGTTCGTCATGATGGCCGTCGGGACGTTTTTGTACGCCGTCGGCTTTTCGATGTATGGATATGTCAGTACCTACGTCTGGTTCATGATTGCCATGGTGATCATCACCATCGGAGAGATGATCGTCGCTCCGGTCTTCCAGGCGCTGGTGGCAGCCTTTGCCCCCGAGGAGATGCGCGGCCGGTATATGGCGGTTTCCGGTTTTTCCTGGGGAATTCCCTTCGCCGTGGGACCTTACCTTGCCGGTTTGATCATTGACGGACCAAAACCTCACCTGCTCTGGTTTGCGGCCGGCGGGGTTGGATTGATGTCTGTACTGGGATTTCTCGCCCTGCACCGCTTGAGGGGCAAGGAGGTCGGTGCATCGACTTCTAAAGCCCTGCCCGGGGTTGCGGGGTCCTGAATCTGGAGCGATCGAAATGAGACCTGCACCCACCCGCTGTCCGATTTGTCAATCCGAACTTTCCGTCGTCAAGCTGCATTGCCCGGTTTGCGATACCTCCATCGAGGGGCATTTTGTCTCGGGGCACTTCGCCAACCTGACTCACGAACAAATGGAGTTTGTATTCACGTTCATTCGCTGTGAAGGCAAGATCAACCGCATGGAACAGGAACTTGGCTTGTCCTATCCCACGATCCGCAATCGATTGCATGAGGTCATCCGCGCGCTGGGATATGAACCCGGCAAGGACGAACCGGCCGAGATCCCGCAGGAGCGGCGGAACAGCATATTGGAGGATCTCAGCGCAGGTCGAATCACAGCCGAGGCCGCCACACGATTGCTGCGAGGCGAGGAGGTATAGATCATGTCCAAGACCCTGTCAGCCGGCCGAACTCCAAAGATATTAATTGAAGAACTGGGCGGTGACCTCAGCCTGGTGGGTTGGGAGTCGGATGAGATCCTGCTCAAGGGCGAGGAGGGGCAGATGCGCGTTCAACAGACGGGGGAGGAAGTGAAGATCTCGACCGGCGACGACCTATCCCTGCGAACCCCCAAAGGCGCCGCGATCCAGATCGGAAAGATCAAGGGCGATGCCTCCATTCGCGGCCTCAGTGGACGGATTGAGTTGGCTGAGATCGAGGGTGATCTTTCCCTGCGCGATGTGGGATCGGTTTCGATCGGTGCCATTCATTCGGATCTGAGCCTGCGCAGCGCCCGTGGATCGGTTTCAGTCAAAAGCGCTCTCAGCGATGTATCCATTCGTGAAGTCGATGGCGATGTTTCCCTCGAATCCGTTTCGGATGATCTTGCAGTGCGTGATGTGCGGGGAAATGTCAATGCCAATGTCAGCGAGGATGTCATCCTGTATATCGTTCCGCTGCCCGGAAAATCCTATGCCATTCATGCCGGAGAGGACATCCTGCTGGTCATGCCGCCTTCTGCGAATGCCACACTGACACTGAACGCCGACTCCATCGAGGTGGATTGGAAGGGCGTTAACAAGGAGGAGGATGCGACTTCGCGCGTGGTTACGCTGGGGGACGGTTCAGCTGCAGTCTCTTTGGAGGCGGGTGGGAACATCCGCGTATCCAATCAATCCGCGGCTGGGGAATCCGCGGAGGAGTTTGGCAATTTTGCCGGTGTAGGGTTCGACTGGTCCGATTTCGGGGAACGCATTTCGCGCCAGGTGGAGCGGGCGACGCGGCGGGCTGCCCGTCATGTCCCCGAGACCGCCCGGCGCCTGGAGCGACGCGGGCCCAAGATCAAGTTGGGAACCGGTCGTTGGAATTGGGATCTCTTGCAGAAGGGCATGCCTTTCGAATCCAGGTCGAAAGCCTCTGAGGAAGAACGGCTGGCGGTTCTCAAGATGCTGCAGGAGAAAAAGATCACCTCGGAAGAGGCGGATGCGCTATTGTCAGCACTGGAAGGAGAGTCCTGATGTCCTCCGAAGAACGCAGAAAGATACTTCAGCTGGTATCGGAAGGAAGAATTAATGCCGAGGAAGCCGCGCGCCTGATGCAGGCGCTCGCGGAACCATCCACGGGGAGGGTCGAAGTGATCCCGCCGGGTGTTGGCGGCGATTCGGAAACCGCCCGTCAAGAGGAATTCGATCAAGTCCGTCGCCGAGCGTTGAGGTTGGCCATGATTCCATTATGGATCGGTATCCTGCTCACCGTCTCCAGTTCCTGGGGGATGTATGCCATTCAGCAAAATACGGGATACAACTTTTGGTTCTTCTTCCTTGTCCTCCCGCTGTTTCTTGGAATTCTCCTGATCGTGATCGGATCTGGAAGCACGACCTCGCGCTGGTTGTACGTGAATGTGGATCGCACTCGAGCACAGGATTGGCCAAAATACATCACGATTGCGCTCCCCCTTCCATTGGGTCTGGTCAGCTGGTTCCTGAACAACTTCGGTACTTACATCGAAGGGTTGAAAAAGACGACTGTGGATGAAGTGATACAGGCAATTGCCCTGACCAAATCGATCAAGGAACCTTTGATCGTCAACGTCGATGACGGGGAAGAGGGGGAACGCGTGTTGGTGTACATCGGGTAGGAGGTGGAAATGGCAAACAGCGAAGAACGGATGAAGATCCTTAAATTGATCGAGGAGGGGAAGATCAGCGCGGATGAAGGCGCGAAGCTACTCACCGCGTTGAGCGATTCGAATCGCGGGATTCCCACACCGCCGCGTCCTCCGGGAATGGGAGGGGGACCGGCGCGCTGGTTGAGGATCCGCGTGACCGACATTCACAGCGGACGTTCGAAGGCCTCCGTCCAAATTCCCCTGGCGCTGGTGGATGCCGGGATGAAGATCGGGGCGCACTTCGCGCCGGAGGTGGAAGGCGTGGATATGTCGAATGTGATGGAAGCGCTGCGGATGGGCGTGACCGGCAAGATCATCGACGTGACCGACGAGCAGGACGGAGAGCATGTGGAAATATTCGTTGAGTAGCACGCCAGGCACCCTGCCATAAGTGAACAGCCCTCAAGCGAGGGCTGTTTTCGTGGAAAATTCGCACGCAGGAACGGAAACCCGTGGTTACCTAGTCGGATTTCCAGTTTGTAACCATACGATCAGGGGATACACTTAACCTTGGCAAATCCTATACTGGCTTGCAAGGAGATACCATGAGTAAAAATGCTTTCATCGAGCTTTCCGAGTCCATGGCCGATTCCGCTGAGCGCGCCGGGCGATCCACGGTGATGGTGGACGCCCGCAAACGGCTCCCGGCCAGCGGGATTGCCCTTTCCTCAGATTCGGTCTTGACGGCGGACCACGTAATTGAACGCGACCAGGATATCCGGGTGCTGGTTGATGGCGGCGTGGAGGCGTCCGCCCGCCTGGCCGGCCGCGACCCTGGATCTGACCTCGCAGTGCTTAAACTGGACAAGTCCTCCGCCGACCCGGCCAAAGTCTCAAATACGCGGGTACGCGTCGGCCAGTTCGTGCTCGCGATCGCGCGCCCATCAAAGAAGGGGATCGAATCCAGTTTTGGTACGATCAATGCCCTCGGAGGTCCGGTCCGCACCGGGCGAGGGGGTATGCTGGAACAGTATATTAAGAGCGATGTCGTCTCCTATCCGGGTTTTTCCGGAGGCCCCTTGGTCGACGGGGCTGGAGAAGTTATCGGGATAAACACCTCCGGGTTCAGAAGCGGGTCGGCGATCACCATCCCCGCCGGGCTGGCATTGAAGATCGCACAAGCGTTGGAGAAATCCGGTCGAATCCGACGCGGGTATCTTGGAATCCGCAGCCAGACTGTTGAAATTCCGCAGGAGGCACGGGTTTCATTGAAGCGCGATCAGACGAATGGACTGCTGATTGTGAGTATTGAGTCGGGCAGTCCGGCAAGTGCAGCTGCCTTGATGGTGGGGGACATACTCGTCGGGATATCCGGCGAAGCGGTGGAGCATCACGATGAACTGTTCGCGCGATTGAGCGGGGATGTGGTCGGCCTTTCAATTCCCGTGGAGGTCCTGCGAGGCGGGAAGTTGTTGACGTTGAACGTCGTGGTTGGAGAGAGATAATTGGTTCGCGTGACGATCCTTTCCCCAAACCAAGCCATGCGGGCGGGTTTGAGGGAGATGCTCAGCGACCAACAGGACATCCGCATCGCTGGGGTGGTCCGCGAGGCACAGGATATTGACGAGGGCGAGACCGATGTGCTGGTGATGGCTTCGGTCCCGCCCTCGCAGGTCAACAGGCGGTTGGATGGAGTCTACGGAATACTGGTCTTAACGGATGATCCAGAGGAAAGTCGTGTGTTGATCCAGGCCGGTTGGCGCGCCTGGGGGATTCTCCCGCCTGCCTGTTCGGTGGATGAATTGATTGCAGCGATCCAAGCCGTGGGTGAGGGATTGTGGGTCGGCACACCTGCATTGGTTCGGGGAATGTTACCTTTCGAACGGAACATGAATAATCCAGCGGAGGAAATGGGGCCGGAACCATTGACGTCACGGGAGCAGGAGGTTCTGCAGCGGCTGGCGGAGGGATTGGCCAACAAACAGATCGCTCTGCAGCTGGGGATCAGCGAGCACACCGTTAAATTTCACCTTTCCTCCCTGTATCTGAAGTTAAATGCCTCCAGTCGTACGGAAGCCGTACGGAAAGGCTTGAATGCCGGACTGATATCCCTTTAGATTATTTCCTTCTTCGCAACAAAAGCGGGGTGATGGTAATAAACGTGATCAATATCCCCATCCCGACGATCCCATCCGTTGAACCGATTTCGGACATGTCCTGGACAATGGGCGTGACAGTGACTTGAGCCGGCAAGTGAGGCGAAATAATCGTCGACGAGGACCGGGCGGGTGGCTGAAAGGCGGAGAGGATCAAGACTCCGGTGAGAGTAATCAGGATCAGGATCGAGAAATTCAGAATGTGGGGAGATTTCATCATTTCTGAACCAGGGGATTGTAACACGCCCGAATACGAACTATTCATCCCTTATATGTACTTTTTACTGCTTTAATTGTATAATCGCCGAGTCTTCGCGGCGGGGTTCGGCCGGCCATTGGAGCCTACCTTGAAACACTCAAAGGCTTTGACACTTCTCATTCTCTCCCTGATGCAATTCGGGGAGGGTTCATTGTATGAGGGTCACGATGGCAGGATGTGTCAGAATTCCCTTCATGTTCATTCTTCGCTGAGGTAATGCAGCGCCGAAAAGCCGATCGGGAATCGACGGGTCGGCGCTTTATGTTTCTCTCGGGAGCTTCCATGTTCAAAAGACTTTTTGACTGGCTGAGGCAGCCTCTCGGTCTGATCGCAGTGGGGATCGTGCTATTGACGGTCTTCAGCCTCGCGGCATATGGGATATTTCTCACCCAACAGTCGTCGGCACAACCCATTCAATTTCCCCACCGAACGCATGTGGGTTTTGGGATTCAATGCCTGTACTGCCATCCCGGGGCGGCTCGAGGTCCTTCGGCTGGCATTCCCTCCCAGGCCAAGTGCTGGGGGTGCCATCAACAGATTGCCAAGACGCAGACCAGTGCACTGCTGGCGCCGTTGAAGCAGGCGGTTGAGAGCGGTACTCCCATACAATGGGTGCCGGTGGCCATGGTGCCGGATTTTGTTCAATTCAACCACCGCGCCCACGTGGCTGCCGGACAAAACTGCGAGGACTGCCACGGTGACATGACCCTGGTCACAATTGCCGAGAATCCCCAGGTCTTCAATATGGGTTGGTGTTTGGATTGCCATCGTAAAGCGGCCGGGGAGGATGAAGCAAAGCTGTTGAAGCTGGCGGACTGCGGAACCTGCCATTATTAAACCGGGTGAAAGGAACCAATGATGAGTGAAAATTTTTCCCGGCGCGACTTTTTGAAGCTGGCTGGACTGGGTGCCGCCACGACCGCGGTGCTCACCGGATGTGGGCCGGCCTCCCGTTTCGTTCGCCGCGAACCGTATATGCAGATGCCGGAGTACACGTACAACGGCTTGTCCACCTATTATGCGACCACCTGCAGGGAGTGTGCCGCGGGCTGCGGATTGGTTGTGCGAACCATGCAGGGACGCGCCATCAAAACCGAGGGGAATACGAACCATCCTCTGAACCTTGGCAAGACTTGTGCTCGCGGTCAGGCTACCTTGCAGGGATTGTACAACCCGGATCGGGTCACGGATCCGATCCAGAAGGCTCGGGGGACCGCGCTTGGGCGGGAATCCGGCAACCTGCTGGATTGGGATGCGGCGATACAGGTGGCAGCCGATGCCCTGGGAAAGCACAAGCCGGAGGAAATTGCTTTTCTGCTGGGGCTGGCTCCGGATCACCTGGATGATTTGGTGCGTGAGTTGGCCGAGGCGACAGGGATCAATCCTCCTTTGCGTTTTGGGGCGTTGAGTATGTTCGAGGCACGTGCCACCCTGAGCCGCGCGGCGGAGAATTTGTTCGGTAAAAGTGGAATTCCGTATTTCGACATCGGGGGCGCTCAGGTGGTCTTTTCGTTCGGGGCGAATTTTCTTGAGACCTGGCTGTCTCCCGTCTCCTACACGCGGGGATTTGCACAAATGCGTGAAGCATTGAGCAAGAGGCGCGGCACCTTCGTCCAATTCGAGCCGCGCTTGTCCTCCACCGGCGCAAAAGCGGATGAATGGATCCCGATCCGGCCAGGAACCGAGGCGTTGGTCGCGCTGACGATCGGGCGGCTGGCGTTCGAGTTGATTGGCGGCGCGCTTCCACGGGCTTTTTCGGACGTGGACCCGATGCAAGCGGCTGCGAAATCCGGCGTCAAGCTCGAAACGCTGCAAAGACTGGCTGCTTTATTCGCTGGTTCTCCGCACTCCTTGGCGATCCCCGGCGGGCCGGCGCTTGGGTTGAAGAACGGATTATCGGTGGCGGAAGCGGTGCTGGCGTTGAACGCAATTCCGAATAACTTTGGAAAGCCGGGAGGGGTGTTCTTCTCTGCACCAGCCCCCGGCCAGATGGAATCTTCCCGGGCGGCCTCGACCAGGGAAATGAGAGATTTCATCACGAAACTGGCAGATGGCGATATCAAAGTTTTGTTCATTCACGGCGTCAATCCCGTTTTTGAATTGCCGGCAGAAATGGGCTTCAAGGATGCTCTGCAAAACGTCGAGCAGGTGATCTCGTTTGCGACCTTCCCGGATGAAACTGCTCTCGAGGCGGATTTCATTCTTCCGGACCATCACGGTCTTGAATCCTGGGGTTACCAGCAGGTGGGGACCGGAACAGCGCAATCGGTTCTTTCCGGGGCGCAGCCGGTGGTCTCACCCTTCTATAATACGCGCGCCACGGTGGACGTGCTGCTCGCGGCGGCTAAACTGGCGGGTGGGGCTTTTGCTCAAGCCCTGCCGTATGTGGATGAAGTCGCATTTGTGCAGCACCGCATCGCCCCGCTTATGAGGGAAAGCGGAGGTCCCTTCTCCGCCCCGGAGATCGGCGCGTTTTCCGCATACTTCCAACAGCATGGAGGCTGGTGGAAGAAGGGAACCGACCTGCTGCCGCCGAATCCCGCCGATGTGCTCAACCGGGATCTGGATCAGACTGAATCAGAATTTGTGGGTGAGGGGGAGTTCTTCCTGGTGCCTTTCGTTTCCCCAACCCTGGCGGAGGCCGGTGCGAATAAACCGTGGCTTCAGGAACTGCCGGATCCGACCACCACCGTCATGTGGAATACCTGGGTGGAGATGAATCCCGCCACCGCACATGACCTGCACATAGAAAACGAAGACGTGGTGGTGATCACCAGCGAAGCCGGCGAAGTGGAGGCCCCGGTGTATCTGTACCCGGCCATACGACCGGATACGATCGCCATTCCGTTTGGCCAGGGGCATTCGTCCTATGGAAGGTACGCGGCAGGGCGCGGCGCAAACCCGGCCGATTTGTTCGGCCTGCACTTCAACCAGGCCGGAGACCTTGCTTTTGCAGGCATGAAAGTCACGGTCCGCAAGACCGACAGGAAGCAGGCGCTTTCACGCATGGAGAGCCTCATGGGCGTCTATGGTGAAGGTCTGGGTCAGGAGAAATGATCGATATGAATTCGAAAATTCCAGAAATCAAGCTGAGTGAGGAGCAGACGGGCAAATGGGGGATGGTGATCGACCAGGATATTTGCACCGGTTGTCAGGCTTGCGTGGCAGCCTGCGCCATGGAAAACAACCTGTCCTTTGTCGGTGAAGTGGATGCGGGTTACGGACGTTCCATGCACTGGATCCGTATTGAACGGTTCTGGGAGGGGGAGTATCCGGAGGTGAAAATGACGCCGGGCCAGCCGATGATGTGTCAGCAGTGTGGCAGCGCTCCGTGTGAGCCGGTATGTCCGGCCTTTGCCACGGTCCACTCCCAGGCGGAGCAATTGAATCTGCAGGTGTACAACCGCTGTGTGGGAACCCGCTATTGCGCCAACAACTGTCCCTACCAGGTGCGTTCATTCAACTGGAGGGATTACGTCCGCCCGGAACCTCTGCCGAATCAATTGAACCCGGATGTCACCGTCCGCCGCATGGGTGTGATGGAAAAATGCACCTTCTGCATCCAGCGAATCCACAAGGCGGAGGATAAGGCGAAATCCGAAGGTCGCGAGCTCACGGACGGTGAATTCACCACCGCCTGCGCCCAGGCCTGCCCGGCCAACGCGATCACCTTCGGCCGCATCGATCAACCCGAATCGCTCGTCTCGCAGCTGATCCGCAAGCACGGTCACGGCGTCAAACATCTGGAAGAACTCGGTACACTTCCCAGCGTGACCTACTTCAAGGGAGGTTAGGCATGTCTGACCAGAACAAACCATCCGTTCAGGGTACAGCCGGGCACCACGACCACGGCGAAGAACACTTCCGCGAAAAGCATTTGTTGCTCGATCCGCTTCCACGAGGCGAGATGAATGCCATGGTCATGGAATCGATGCAGACCACTTCCTGGAGGTTCTGGCTGGTTTTTGCGATTTTGAGCGCGATCGTCGTCTATGGCCTGTTTTACAAATGGGGAGTCCTGATTCTGAAAGGTCAGGGAGAGGCCGGCGTGATGCGCCCGGATTACTGGGGCATCTTCCTGGTCAACACCGTTTTCTGGATCGGCATCAGCCATGCCGGCACATTCATCTCGGCCATTCTGCGCGTGTTCAAGGCCGAATTCCGCAGGCCCTTCACGCGGGCTGCGGAATTGATGACCACCTTCGGTCTGGTGCAGGCGGGCTTCAGCGTGTTCATGCACATGGGACGTGTGTGGCTTGCCTACTGGCTCTTCCCCTACGCCAACCAGCGCATGTTGTGGCCGAACCTGCACTCGCCGTTGACCTGGGATCTGCTGGCGATCACCACCTATCTGCTCTCCTCCACCATGTATCTGTTCCTGCCTTTGATCCCCGACATGGCCATGGCGCGTGACCGCTCGACCGGCTGGCGCAAGACTTTCTACAAAATCCTGGCGCTGGGCTTTCGCGGCACGGAAGGCGAATGGACCCACTTGCGCAATGCAATGAACATCTTCGCCTTTGCGATCATCCCGGTCATGTTCTCGGTGCACACCATCGTCTCGTGGGATTTTGCCGCCGCCACCCGGCCCGGTTGGAACTCCACCATTTTCGGTCCCTATTTCGTGGTAGGCGCATTGCATTCCGGCATGGGCGCGGTGGTGATGGTACTGGCCATTGTGCGCGGAACCATGAAGCATATGAAATACTTTATCCGTCCCGAGCACTTCGAGGCGATCGGCAAGCTCATGCTGATCATCTCCATGGGCTGGGCTTACTTCTTCTTCAATGATTACCTGGTGCAATGGTATGGAGGAGATAAGTGGACGAAGCAATTGCTGCACTTCCATGAAGCAGGTCCCCTGGGATGGATGTGGTTCGCCATGCTGGTGTTCAACGTGGTCATCCCCTGGTCTGTTCTATGGAATCACAAATGGCGCTCCTCGCCATGGTTGATCTTCTTCGTCGGCCTCTTTATCAATGTGGGCATGTGGTTCGAACGATACATCATCATCCCCGTATCCGTCACCATCAACCGCATGCCGTTTACCTGGCGTTTGTACGAGCCCGCCATCGAAATTCCCATGAGCATCGGGACGTTGGCCCTTTTCATCCTGCTCTACATGGCGGCTTCCCGCCTGGTCCCGCTCATTCCCGTGTGGGAGGTTCAGGAGGGTCAAATGGCACACAAACTGACCAGGTTCGGACGCAAGACCGTGGTGACGGTCAGCGAGTTGGAATAGGAGGCGGATGATGGCCGAAGAAAAATCGATCCTGGCGGTCTTCTCGGACCTCGAACCGGCCGCGAATGCCATCGAGCATCTCCGCTCCCTCGGCATTCACGACGATTGCATGAACATCATCTCTGGAATCCCGGTCACGGAAGCCATGCTTGGCCGGCCCAGCCAGTGGACCAATGTCCCGCGCATCGCGCTCGGCGGCGCCATCCTTGGTTTCCTGGGCGCGGGTTTCCTGGTTTTCGTATCGCCGTACTTGTACCCGTATCCGATTCAGGTCAGTTCGCAGGCTTTTGTTCCAGGCCCACCCTCGGTGGTTGTGTTGTTTGAGATCACCATGCTGGGAATGCTGACCTCCACCTTTCTTGGAGTATTTCTGGACAGCCTGTTCCCATCCTACCGCCCGATGAAATACGTGCCGGAGATCAGCGATGGGAAGATCGCCATTCTGGTGGAATGCGCCGTTCCCGAGGAGGGCAAGGTCACGGAAAAACTGCGGAAGATGGGCGCGGAATCGGTTCAACTGGCGGAGGCGCAGCACCTATGAGATTGTTCAAGCAACTTGTCGGAGTATTTGCGGTCGCGGGCTTGTTGATCGGAGTGCTGGCGATCTTTGCCTTCGACGTGATCAAGATCGACTGGGTGGTCTTCATGGAAATCCAGCCCTCCTTTGGGACTCAGGAAGATCCACTGCCCGTTCCTGCCCGCTCGATTCCCGTCGAAGGGCCAGTTTATATCCCGGGAGCGGGCGCGCCGGCCAACCCGGTCCTTGCAGATGAAGTTTCGCTTGCCCGAGGTGCGCAGCTTTTCACCATTCACTGCCAGATGTGCCACGGTGTCAACGGACAGGGGACCGGCCCCATTGCGGCTTTCCTGATTCAAAAGAAACCCGCCGACCTGACGGTTGATCTGGTCCAGAACAAGGATGACGGCACATTATTCCTCACGGTAAGCAACGGGTTCGGACTGATGCCGGCCTTGAATGAAAACCTCACGGTGCGCGAGCGCTGGGATGTGGTGAATTTTGTGCGCACCCTCAAGGCAGCCGGGCAATAGGGAGGGTATGGCATGAAGGATGATTTTCGCAAGTTTATGAACGGCACCCTGATCATATTCGTGGTGGGGCTGTTCGTCTGGATCGGCTTTGTGTACGTCAATTCATGCGGCTTCAGCGTAAATTGCATTCGCGGGGAACTGCCGGTCGAGCGCACCCCGGTCCCGACGCTGATTCCGGCTTTTCTTCCCGTTGCCGAACCGGTCGGTGTCCCGGCGGCCGTTGCGGATCAATGCCGTACGCATGCGGTGGATTTGGTCGGTGCCTGGGTGGATGCCGGCGCTCTGCAGGAGGAGGTCTTTCAATTCGTTGATGTGGATGGCCGCACTTGTGAGTCCACCTTTACCGAGGTGCAGCCGCTCTTCTCGGGAGCAAACCTGTGGTATGCCGGGTCGCTTTCTTGTGTATCCTGTCATTCGGTGGATCTTGCCGTCTTTTCTGCTCAATTGGATTTGAGCAGTTATGAAGGCATCGCGGCCGGATCCGGACGGTCGGAGGCTTCCCTTAAAGGAACCGATATCCTCGGAGGAGGGGATTGGGAGAAATCCAAGTTGCGCGAATTCCTGTCCGAAAACAAGCCGGACGTCCCGGGACATGACCAGCAGAATACCGGCTTGTTGATCTTTGCCGGCAAACCGCTGCCACAGGCAGCGCCGGTTCCCACCGAAGCACCGACGGTCACAGCCACGCCAACACCATAACCCCC
>VGNF01000038.1 GCA_016866195.1 Chloroflexota bacterium
GGAAAGTTCATGAACACAACCCTTCCGGTTGAGAAACAAGACCTGCTTGCCACCTTACGCGGCTTCCTGAAACAGCTAATGCAGGCCGGCGTGCTTGAAGCACTGCTGGTACCGCTGGAATATGGCGGGAGTGTGGTGCCGGCCCTGGTCACGGATTCCGCCATGCTCGAGAAAGCGAATCCTCTGCTGCCGGTCATGACGATCAACTCCGCCCGGGCGGTCTCCGCATTGACCGGCAAGCAGGTTCCGGCAAAGCTGGGTGTGGTGCTGCGCTCGTGCGAACTCCGCGCGCTGGTGGAACTGGCCAAACTGCAGCAGGCCAGCCTGGAGGGGCTCACGCTCATTGGTTTGGATTGTCCTGGTACATGTGAATTGGACGATTTTCTCACAAGCGATGTGTGGAAGGAGGAAAATCGTTCGAAAAGCTTGGAGGAGTACCTCTCAGCGGCCCATTCAGGCAGTGAACCACAAATGACCCCTCCTTTGCGTTCTGCCTGCCGTATGTGCATCCGCCCAGTGCCGGAAAATGTGGATATTCACATCCGCCTGTTCGGCGCGGACACGACGGTTGTGCTGCCGGTGACGATCAAGGATGAAATTGCTGCAAAGCTGCAGTGGATAGAAGCTGCGCAAGGGGAGGCGTGGAGCAGTGAAAGTTCAAGAAAAGCCGTTGCCGATATCACCACCGGCCGGCGCGAAGTCCGGGACAGGGAACTGGCGGATACGCGGGCAAAGATCGATGCGAACGGGGGAATCGCAGGGATGTTCACAAATTGCATCCGCTGTCACAACTGTTCCACCGCCTGCCCGATCTGCTACTGCAAAACCTGCCTGTTCAAGACGGCCGCATTCGACCATGCGCCGGATTATTACTTCAACGCAGCCCGCCGCAAGGGCGCGGCGCGCATGCTCGGTGACACGCTGCTGTTCCATCTGACACGCCTGAACCACATGAGCGCCTCATGCGTCAGTTGCGGGATGTGTACCTCCGCCTGCCCGGCAAACATTCCGGTCGGGAGCATCTTTTCCGCTGTCGGCGAACAGGTTCAGGCCGCCTTCGAATACGTTCCCGGTCGCGAGGTCACCGAAAGCCTGCCGCTCATCACGTTCCAGCAGAACGAGTGGACGGAGGTGGGTGAGGAGAAATGAGCGATTCCATTCCTTCGAGTGCCAACGGTCGCGGCGCCGCGCTGGTCATCGGAGCGGGAATAGCCGGCATCCAGGCTGCGCTCGATATCGCCGATGCCGGATTCAAGGTTTATCTGGTGGAACGCTCCCCCAGCATCGGGGGACGGATGTCACAGCTCGACAAAACGTTCCCGACCCTGGATTGCTCATCCTGCATCCTGACCCCCAAAATGGCGGATGTCCCTCGCAATCCGAACATCACCCTGTTGACCTGCACCCAGGTCGAAGCGGTCGAAGGACAGGCGGGCGCATTTCACGTCACATTGGAAAGACAGCCGCGCTTTGTGGATGAATCCGTATGCACAGGTTGTGGATTGTGTACCGATGTTTGCCCGGTGATCACACCCAATATCTTCAACGCTGCCCTGGACAGTCACAAAGCCATTTACCGGGTCTTTCCGCAGGCGGTTCCGGCAGCATTCGTCATCGATAAACGTCCCTCGCCATGCAAGATAACCTGCCCGGCGCACATCCCCGTACAGGGGTACATAGCCCTGATCGCGCAGGGGAAGTTCCGTGAAGCCCTGCAGCGGGTGCGCGAAGCCGGCGTGCCCTTTGTCGGCACGCTGGGAAGGGTGTGTTATCACCCCTGCGAATCGGAATGCAAACGTGCGGATTGGGATGAAGCCGTGTCCATCTGCGCCTTGAAGCGAATCGCCTACGATGCCGGAAGGGATGATGAAAAACCGCAGCCGGTTCCGATTCAATATGAGGAGCATGTGGCTGTCGTGGGAGCCGGCCCCGCCGGATTGACAACCGCTTGTAACCTGACCCGCCGCGGATACAAGGTGACTGTGTTCGATGCCCTGCCCTCGCCCGGCGGCATGCTGGCTGCGGGAATTCCGGAATACCGCCTGCCGCGCGAGGTCCTCAACGATGAAATTGATTACGTCCTGGCACAGGGCGTTGAATTGAAATTGAACACACCCATCGGGCGGGATGGCGGTCCCAGCCTGGAGGATCTTCGACGCGACCATCAGGCAGTCTTCCTGGCGATCGGTGCGCACGGCAGCAGCCGGCTTGGGGTTCCGGGGGAGGATTTGCCGGAGGTGTTCCAGGCAGTACCCTTCCTGCGTCATATGAACATGGGGCACGAGGCGAACATCGGTAAACACGTGGCAGTGATCGGCGGCGGTAACTCGGCGATCGATGCCGCCCGCTGTGCCCTGCGTTTGGGAGCGGAGGTTCAGCTGGTATACCGCCGCTCGCGCGCGGAAATGCCCGCAGCTCCGTGGGAGGTCTCTGCCGCCGAACAGGAAGGTGTGAAACTCACCTTCCTCTCCGCGCCGCTGCGGGTGATTGAAAAGGACGGACACGCGGCCGGGATCGAGTGCATTCGCATGAAGTTGGGGGAACCCGACTCAAGCGGACGCCGGAGGCCGGTCCCCGTTGACGGAACGGAATATGTGATGGATGTGGATACCATCATCGCTGCCATCGGTCAAAACGTTGAGAGCGATGGTCTGGGTGTCGAGACCAAGTGGGGTCAATTCGTTGTGGATCCGCTTACGTTGGAAACCTCGGCCAAGGGAGTGTTCGCCGGCGGCGATGCCGTCATCGGCCCGGCTTCGGTGGTCGAGGCGATCGGGGCGGGACTTCAGGCAGCCGAATCGATCCATCGGTATTTGCGTGGAATGGACTTGCGCGATGGCCGCTCGCAGGATCACCCGAAGTCGAAAGACATCCAAATCTCTCCGGCGGAAGCGGTCAAACGAGCCCCTCGGGAACATATGCCGGAGCTCCCGGTTGCGGAACGCATCAACAACTTTCGCGAGGTAGAGCTGGGTCTGACGGCCGAACAGGCGATGGCCGAAGCACAGCGCTGTCTCTCGTGCGCCGTGTGTTCCGAGTGCAACCAGTGCGTCACTGCCTGTCAGCGTGGTGCGATCGTGCCTGAGGATGCTCCCCGGCGCATCGAAGTGGATGTGGGCGCCATCGTGGTGGCGACCGGATTCGATGTCTTTGATCCGCGGCGTAAGCCCGAGTTTGGGTACGGAAAATATCCGCAGGTGATCACTTCGTTGGAGTTCGAACGCCTGGCATCCGCCTCCGGTCCCACCGCGGGACGCATCTCGCTCAACGGGCATCCTCCCAACAAGGTGACCTTCATTCACTGTGTCGGTTCTCGCGATCGCAGTCTGAATCTTCCCAACTGCTCGCGGGTGTGCTGCATGGCGGTGGCCAAGCAGGCGCATCTCGCGCACGATCGGTTGCCCGGAGCGCAAATAACGGTCTTTTACATGGATGTACGCGCCTTTGGAAAGGGATTTGAAGAATTCTATGACCGGGTGCGCAAGGAAGGCATCCTGTATCGCCGCGGGAATCCTTCGGAGATCGTGCGCAGGGGCGACCACCTTTTCGTGCGCGCCGAGGATACGCTGCTCGGTGAACCGGTTGAAGTGGAATCTGACCTGATCGTGCTCGCAGCGGGATTGACGCCGCGCGCGGATGCCTCCGGCCTGGCGCAAATCCTGCATCTCGTGCAGGGGACGGATGGATATTTCCAGGAGGCACATCCCAAGCTGAGGACCGTGGAAAGCAGCGTGCCGGGTATGTACCTGGCGGGCTGCTGCCAGGGACCCAAGGATATTCCGGATACGGTCGCGCAGGCCAAGGCGGCTGCCTCAGCGGCAATGATCTTGTTGAATGGAAAAGGAGCGAACCATGCTTCAAATTGAGAGCCGCCAGTTCGCGGTGGAACGGGGGTTGTTCGCCTGCATTCAGTGTGGAAAGTGCACCGGCGGGTGCCCGATGGCGATGAAGACCCGCCTCAATCCACGGGACCTGATCTACCGTGTGCTTGTCTCCGGAAACGGATTTAACCTGGAGGGACGCGAGGAACTGTGGGATTGCACGACCTGCTTGACGTGCTACAGCCGCTGCCCCAAACAGGTCAACCCCATGGAGGCGATTCTGGCCATGCGCGGCGCCATCGTCGAAAAGGGGAAGATCCACCCGAATGTAAAGACCGCGCTGGAAAGCACCTTTCGGAATGGAAATCCATTGAAGATGCCGCGTTCCGATCGGGCGGAGTGGGCGAAGGAATTGCAGCTTAAAGCCTTTCCCGATGGGGGGGCGGAGTATCTCTTTTACATTGGCTGTACGCCGTCCTATGATCCGCGCGGGCAAAAGGTGGCGCGCGCCCTGGTGCGGGTTCTGGGCTCGGCCGGATTGGATTTCGGGATTCTCGGGAACGATGAGAATTGCTGTGCCAGCGAAGTGCGGCGGCTGGGTGAGGCAGGCTTGTTCGAAGCCATGGTGGAGGAGAACACTGCTGCGTTCACCGAACTGGGTGTCGAGAAGATGTTCACCGTTTCACCGCATTGTTTCAATGTGTTCAAGAATGATTACCAAAAACTTGAGGTCGGCGCAAAGTTCAGCGCCCAGGTTCAACACTACACCCAGGTGTTGGCCGATTTGACACGGGATGGGCGGTTGAAATTCAACGGGTCCTTCGAACAAAAAGTGACCTACCATGATCCCTGTTATCTCGGGCGGCATAACGGCATCTTCGATGAGCCGCGCGCGATCCTGCAGGGGATTCCCGGGCTGGAGTTGATTGAAATGGACCGCTCGCGCGAAAAGAGCCTGTGCTGCGAAGGAGGAGGCGGGCGCATGTTCCTGGAGGGAACGAATCCGGGGACGCGTCTGGCGCAACAGCGCGTGCAGGAAGCGCTCGATAGTGGAGCCACCATCCTGGCCACGGCCTGTCCGTTCTGCCTGCTCACTCTGGAGGAGGCGGTCAAGCATTTGAACGCAGAGGAAAAGCTGCGAGTGCTGGATATTGCCGAGATCGCCGAGCGGGCTTTATGAGCGGTCCAGAATTGGAACGGAAACGGAAAATGACATGACCAATGCTGCCAGAGTAGGGGTTTATATCTGCCACTGCGGCATCAACATCGCCGCCACAGTGGATGTGCCTGCGGTCACAGAGTATGCCGCGCGCCTGCCCGGGGTGGTGGTGGCGAGGAACTATGCCTACATGTGTTCCGACCCGGGTCAGGCGATGATCCAGAAGGATATCGCCGAGCACAACCTGAACCGCATCGTGGTCGCCTCCTGTTCCCCGCGCATGCACGAGCCGACTTTCCGGGCGGCCATCGCCGAAGCGGGATTGAATCCCTATTGCCTCGAGATGGCGAATATTCGTGAACAGTGCTCCTGGGTCCATCCAGTGGGCTATCCCACGACCTGGAAATCGATGCAGCTGGTGGAAGCCGCGGTCGCGAAGGTGACCCGTCTTGAACCATTGCAGACCCGCCAGGTGTCCATCACTCCGACGGCGGTCATTCTTGGCGGTGGGATCGCCGGCATGCAGGCCGCGCTGGATCTTGCGGATGCCGGTTTTCACGCAACCCTCGTTGAGCGCGAATCAAATCTTGGAGGACATGCGGCCAGGTTTTACCGCACCTTTCCAACCCAGGAACTCGCCGGCGTGCTGGTACAAGATCTGCTTGAACGTGTCAATCAACATCCACGCATCCGTGTGATGATCGAAACCGAAGTGACCGATGTCAGCGGTTATGTGGGGAATTTCCGCGTCAAGGTGAGACGAAATGAGGAATTCACCGAAATCCCCGCCGGCGCAATCATCGTCGCAACGGGATTTGAAACGTTCGATCCACATCTCAAACCCGAACTGGGATATGGCAGATATCCGCAGGTGGTCACGACGATGGATTTCGAACATGCCTTTGCAGGCCGAGAAGACTCGAAACAGCCACTGGTTGTTCATGAGGGTTCTCAACAAGGGGGGAATGCTTCGCTCGCAGAAGCGAACGACACTCGTATGGATCATCAAAGGATTCAAATCGAAAATCCAAAGTCCATCGTCTTTATCCAATGTGTCGGTTCTCGTGATCAATCTGTCGGATGCGGCGGTAATGGTTCTTCTGCTCATTCGTATTGTTCACGGGTCTGCTGCATGGTCACGGCCAAACAGGCACGGCTGGTGCGGGAAACATTCCCGGATGCCCGTGTAACCGTCTTTTACATGGATGTGCGTGCTTTCGGAAAGGGATTCGAGGAATTCTACGATCAGGCGCGGCAGGACGGGATCCTGTATCGGAGGGGCAATCCCTCTGAAATCATCAAACGCGGCAATTCCGTCCTTGTGCGCGCGGAGGATACCCTGCTCGGGGAGCCGGTCGAGGTCGAGGCAGACCTGGTTGTGCTGGCTGTGGGAATGCGGCCGCGCCCGGATAGTGAAGCCGTCGCGCAACTGCTTAAGCTGTCACGTTCCAGCGATGGGTTCTTCATGGAGGCTCATCCCAAGCTGCGGCCGGTGGATACCTCGATGGCGGGTGTGTTCCTCGCCGGCTGCTGCCAGGCGCCAAAGGATATTGCCGATTCCATTTCCCAGGCGCGTGCCGCGGCGTCTGCCGCAATGATCCCTCTGATGCGCGGGCAGGTCCAGGTGGATGCTGCGACCTCCTTCATCGATGAGGAACTGTGTTCCGGATGCGGTCAATGTGCAGAGATCTGCAATTTTTCCGCGCTGTCACTGCATCCGCTGCGCGGCAAGATGACCGTCAACGCGGTCCTCTGCCAGGGATGCGGCTCCTGCGCGGCCACCTGCCCTTCCAAAGCGATCATGGTTCATCAGTTTACCCTGGATCAGGTTCTTGCCCAAATGGCTGCGCTGTCGGGCTGGGACGACGTATCTGTTGCGCTTGAGAAAGTCGAGACTGTATGAACCATTCAGGCACATTTGGCCGTGAAATCGGGTGCTTGCTGTACCCATCTCGGATGCACGTGGGATTACACCGGGCGGCAAGTTCATTAGGATTTAATTGAGGCAATCCATCTCCAGAAAGGACAGGCACTATGACATCCTGGATGCTAAAAACCGATGGGGATCCCCTCTCGAGGGTCAGGGAGTTCTTGAAGGCAATCTGGCTGCATGCGGACCTGGACGGCTTGCTGATCCCGGTATACCAGACAGGCCGAATGTCGATCAGGCAGGCTGTTGTTGAAAAACCCGAAGCCCTGGCGGATGCCGATCCCTTTGTGCCATTGATGCAGGTCAATGCTGGGGGCCTGGTACGCCAGCTGGCAGGCGAGAACCCGCAAAGGCGCATGGGGGTGGTACTGCGTGCTTGTGAAATTCGGGCGCTCAATGAAAAGGTCAGGGAAGGCGGGCTGAATCTTGAAAACTGGTTGATCATCGGTGTGGATTGCCTGGCTTGTTTCCCGGAGCAGGACTTCAATTGGCGGGTCGAAAAGGCCGGCAGCGTGGAAGCATTGACGCGCGAGGTATTGCGCAATGCGCGGCAGGGGGGGATCGCTCCGAATCGATTCCGAACCGCCTGCCAGATGTGTTCCAAACCGGAATCCCCCCATGTGGATATCTGCATCGACCTGCTTGGATTGCCGGTCAAACAATCCATCCTGATTGATATTCGCAATGATGTGATTGCCGAGGAACTTCATCTCGAAAGGATCTCTGATGGTCGGGCGCCATCCGAATTGGTCGCCCAAAGGGATCGCATGCTGAAACTTATCGAGGCGCGCCGCACGCGTGCGCGTGAACGCCAACTCCGTCAGCTTGGTCCGAACCTGCCTGCCACAGTGGATCAGTTGCTGGCGTTTTTGCAGGATTGCCAGCCATGTATAAAGTGCATGGAAGCCTGCCCTGTGCACGCCGAGGAAATGGTCCCCGCTGTTCAGAATTGTACCGTGACAGTGGAAATGGCCCGCCGCTGGCTGGTTTCGTGTGCGGAATGTGGCATGTGCGAACAAGCCTGCCCGAGGGATGTGCCATTGGCGGCCATCATGAATCGTATTGGTCGTGAACTCAAGGGTGAAGCCCTGGCGGTCTGACCTCAGGAGAAGTCATGCCCACGCGTGTTCAAACTGATCCCATCAAGGTACGAAGGATACTGCGTATCATCTTTTCGCAGTCCCGTCCGCCGGTGGCACGCTGCCGATTGCTGAGTTCGGGTATGGGACCTGCGCACATGCTCAAGGTCGACGAGGAGATCGTCGGGTCGAAGGCCTGCCTGGGGTGCGGGAATTGCATGGATGCGTGCCCGCTGCTCGCACGGGAACCTCAGCGCCGGCTTCGGTCGGATGTGCGCAGCTCCATGGCTCTGGAGACACTGGTTGCAGAGGATTGCGACCGCTGTGGAAATTGTGCGCTGGCCTGTCCGCAGGTGGATCCCACGATCAAGCATTACCTTGTGCAAACGCACCTGGCAGAGGGCATGGCGGAGCTGCTGGCCAGGGCCGGTACCGAAGAAATCTATGCGCTGGATCTGATGTTGAGTCTGAATTGAGAGGAGAGCGGAATGGTGGATATTTCCATTCTCGGACAGCGATATGAAGTGCCGGAAGGCTTAACCATATTGAAGGCGCTTGAGTGGTCGGGGTTTCAGATGACGCGCGGTGTGGGATGCCGAGGGGGTTTTTGCGGGGCATGCGGAACGGTTTATCGGCTGTCGAACGACCACAAATTGTATTATGCCCTGGCCTGCCAGACGGTGATCAAGGCGGGCATGATCCTGGGGGAAATCCCGTTCTTCCCGGCGCAGCGCCCTGCCTACAAACTTGAGAACCTGGAAGCCTCCGGCGAGGCGCTGATCGGCCTTTACCCGGAGATCCTGAAATGTTTTGGCTGCAATACCTGCTCCAAAGCCTGCCCGCAGGGGATCGATGTGCTGAACGTCATGTCGGCGGTAATTCGCGGCGACCTTCCTTCCGCCGCGGAAGCCTCTTTTGACTGCATCGCCTGCGGATTGTGTGTGGCGCGCTGCCCGTCCGATAACGTTCCTCCGAATGTATCACTGCTTGTCCGGCGGTTGTATGGTAAATACCTGTCCCCGCCGGCCGGGCATTTGCGGTATCGCCTTCAGGAACTCGAAGGTGGATCCTACAAGGCTGAAATCAACGGTTTGAAATCAGCACCCCTCACTGAACTCCGACAGCAATATGCCGTGAGACAGATTGAAGAGTAATCGCATGGATTTCGAATTCTCATCGGACGCCCTCATGCTGCGCGACATGCTGCGCCGCTTCATTGAAGAGGAAGCCCGGCCGCTGGAGATGAAGTATTTTTCGGCGGGAGCCCTGGAGGATCAGGAGCGCGCCCGACTGCACACAGTGATCGAGCAGATGGGATTATGGGGGATCACTGTTCCTGAGAAATTCGGCGGGGGTGGCCTGGATATGGTCACCGCCTGCATGCTCGAGGAGGAGCTTGGAAAGACGTTCCTGCCGATGGAGTTGGGTGATGTGCCTCCTCTGATGTATGCCTGTCAGGGTGGGCAGATCGAACGTTTTCTGAATCCAGCGCTGGCTGGAAAGAGACGGGCGCTGCTCGCAGTTCGTGAGCCGAACGCCATCCGTCCGGAGGAATGGGTGACCACGGCCACTTTTCAAGATGGGATGTATATTCTCAACGGGAAAAAATTAATATCCTCCAATCCGGGGCAGGACGATTTTCTGGTTGTACTGGCAAAAGCACCGGAAGGCGTCAGCGCCTTTCTGCTCGAATGCGGTCTGGATGGGATGCAGGTTTCAACGAACGGGTGTGTGACGCTAAAGCTGGATCATTGCGCTGCGGAGGAGGGTCTTCTCCTGGGTGATTGCGGCAGGGCGCTTACCCTGGGCGTTGAAGTGGCGCCTGCTGCCTGCATCCGGTTGGGGGCACGCCACGTAGGTCTTGCCGTCCGTCTGCTGGAAATGTCCACGGAATACGCCAAAAGCTGGTCGGCTCTGGGCGCACTTCTGAAAGAGCGCCCGGCAGTTCAACGTATGCTCGCGGACGTGAAGGTGAGAATCGAAAGCACTCGCTGGCTTGTATACCATGCCGCCTGGATGATGGATAACCATGCCGGCGCACGTTCGCTGACTGCTGAGGTGCGACTGGCATCCGGCGAGATGCTTGCACGCGTGACCAACCTTTCCACCATGATCTTCGGAGGGCCGGGGCCTTCGCAGGAAGTGGATCTTCATCGTTATGTTCAAAGCGCGGTTCCGATGGAGTCGCTCGAATTCGGGTTGGATTGTGCGCGTCACGTGATCGCGGCCGACCTTTTTAATTCCCCTGACAAGGACTGAGCGGTGAAAGTATCTCGTATCCTGCGTATTCACCATGAGGATGCCCTGCAGGAGTTGCGGAGATTTCTTTCCGCCTGGTGGCAGCGGATCGAATTGGACGGATTGCTGGCTCCGGTGGAATTGCCGGATCATGCAGGGACCGCTCCGCAGGTGATCAACTGTCTCGAGGATTTGAAGTTTGTGAATCCCTTTCTGCCGATGATGCAGACCAATTCCGCACCGATGGTGGATGCAATGACGCGGGATCATCCGGACCGGCGTTTTGCAGCCATGCTCCGCCCATGTGAGATCAGAGCCCTGGTCGAACTGCGGAAACGCAACCGGGTCCATACCCCGGCCTCCGCAGCCGGTAACCATCAGAATAGTCCGGTATTGATCGGAGTGGATTGTTCAGGAACGTGTACTGCCGCGGAGTATGCCCGTCAGTTGGAACAATGCTGCGAATCAGTGCTCAGCCGCGCGGCCCTATTGTATGGATGCCATGACGATGACCTTCCCTATCCGGTACGAATGGCATGCCAGATGTGCGATATGCCCACTCCCCTGGGTGCGGACGTGGTCATCGGCAGCCTTGACATTGCCCCGCAGGGACATCTGTTGGTGATTTCCTCGAATGAAAAAATGGATGCAGATTTGAAACTGGCGGAGGTGACGGATGGATTGGCAAGCGAGGCCGAAGTGCGCACGCGTGAGATCGCCGCAGCCAGGTTGTCGGAAAAGCGATTGAGTTTGAGGAGCGAGCTGATCAACAAGAGAACCTGGCAGGCGGAGGATTTGAACAGCATCATGGCGATGTTTGCACGCTGCACGCTTTGTGCGGACTGCCTTGATGAATGCCCGTTGTACGATGGTGAACTGAGCGGGATGCTGGGTGTAAAGGAATCTCATCAGCGGACCAATCCGCTCCTGACCGAACTGGTGGGTGTAAGCCGCTGGCTGGCTTCGTGCTCGGGTTGCGGTATGTGCCAGGAGATCTGTGAGCATGGAGTCTCCCTCACGCCCATCATTGTCACATTGAGCCATCGGATCCAGCAGGAATTGAATTACAAACCCGGCGATCCAGATCAACGCCTGCCGTGGACGATCTAGATCAGGTGCAAAGGAGTGCGCAATGTCCTACCCGGCTGAAATGAAAGAATCGATCGCGAAAGTGGAAGCCTCCCGTCCGGCCAGACAGCACCAGGCTTTTCCGAAGCTGGATCCACAGGAGCGGGAAGACATCCTGCGCACCTATCATCCGGACTACATTTCCGGGGCATTTCGCGAGATTCGAGTAGGACCGAACAAGGGAGACCGAGCGCCACATGAACTGGCAAATGCCCTGGAAGCGGAACCCCTTTTGATTCGCGATGGATTTAGCCTTAAGAAGATCGTACAACAGGAGCCGGATGCCAAGTGCGATGTGCTCGTCATTGGCGGTGGAGGGGCGGGAGCCAGTGCAGCCCTGCTTGCCCAGGAGAACGGTGCAGAGGTGCTGATCAGCACCAAATTGCGGTTTGGTGATGCGAACACCATGATGGCCCAGGGCGGAATCCAGGCGGCGGACAAGGACAACGACTCGCCCGCCCTGCACTATCTGGATGTCATGGGAGGAGGGGCTTTTGCCTGCGATCCGGACCTTGTGGAAGCGCTGGTGATGGACGCGCCCAAGGTGATCGCCTGGCTTGAATCGCTCGGGGTCATGTTTGACAAGGAACCCGACGGTACCATGCGCACCATCCACGGAGGCGGGACAAGCCGCAAGCGAATGCATGCGGCGCGGGATTACACGGGGGCGGAGATCATGCGTGTGTTGCGCGACGAAGTCCGATCGCGCGCGGGGGAGCCAATCCCGATCCGCGTGTGGGAATTCCGGCCTGCGGTGGAATTGCTCCTGGACGAGAAAAACCGGATCGCCGGGGCCGTGCTAAAGGATCTGGATACCTCTCGATTGATGATTGTTCATGCCAGGGCGGTAATCATTGCCAGCGGGGGGAGCGGGCGTCTGCATTACCAGGGATTTCCGACCACGAATCACTACGGCGCCACCGGCGATGGACTGGTGCTGGCTTATCGCGTCGGTGCGCGTCTGTCCTTCATCGATACCATGCAATACCACCCGACCGGTGCAGCCTATCCGGAGCAAATCCTGGGTCAACTGGTGACCGAAAAAGTACGCGGCCTCGGCGCACAGGTCTGCAATGCGGATGGAGAACAGTTCGTCTATCCTCTTGAAACGCGCGATGTGGAGGCGGCGGCATTCATCCGTGAATGTACGGAACGCAGTAAAGGTGTGGTTACTTCGACCGGCCAGATGGGTGTCTGGCTGGATGCCCCGCTGATCGACCTGCTCAGAGGGCCCGGCACCATCGCGGCCGAGCTGCCTGCCATGGTCCGTCAATTCAACCGATTTGGGATTGACCTGGCTCATGAGCCGATACTGGTCTACCCCACGCTTCACTATCAGAATGGGGGAGTTTCCATTCGGCCGGATGCCGGCACGTCCATCCCCGGCTTGTTCGTGGCCGGTGAGGCGTCGGGTGGGATTCACGGCCGCAACCGCTTGATGGGCAACAGCCTGCTGGATATTTGTGTGTTTGGGCGTCGGGCCGGAATGGCCGCAGCCCTCTTGGCAAAGGATATTGCCCCTGGAAATCCTCACTTGGCGCATCTTGATGAATGGGAGCACCTTCGCAGGGAAGCCGGGTTGGAGGAAGGGCAGGCCTCACCCATCCTCCTCCCTGATTACACGCGTAAGACTTCCCTGGTATTGCTCAGGCACCCTTCTATCGAGGAAGAGGTGGCCGGGCATTTCAAGTCGAACTGAGTCTGGAGGTCACTTTGAAATTCCACCCCTTCGAACCGCCTGATCCGCTTACGGGTTTTCGAGGTCATATCTGGAGGGCGCTGGCGGAATGCCCGCATAGGGCAATGAGCTTTTCTTCGATTTCGGAATCCCGCAAGTTATTTGCAGGGAGATCGTCGCGCGTTGTTGAAACATTGAGCGGAAAGGCCTGATTACGCGGTGGATGGATTTCAACAGATCTTGTACGCGGACGCTTATGGTGATCAAGGTCAATTCGATTCCGGTTAGGTATATGCTCGCGGAGATCACACAAACTGGCAGGAGGACACGGGATGCCTGAGCCGATCTTCATGGATGATTTGTCTGTGCTGGATAAAATCCGCCTGGTGGAAGCGGAAATAACGCGAAAAATTGTCTCCGCGCGCGAAGCGGCTGAGGGCGCCATTGTTGAAGCGCGCGGTCAGGCTGCACTTCTTAAAAAACAGGCAGGAGAAACGGGGGAACGCGAAGGGCAGATCCGATACAAACAGATGATTGCCCAGGCGGAGGAGCAGGCAAAAGTGATCACTGCCCAGGCGCAAAATGAAATGGACAATCTGCGCCGAAAGGGACAATCCCGCATGGAGCAGGCGATTCATATGGCATTGAACATTGTTCTGACTGTGAAGGGAGGCAGGACGAGCGATGAATCTTGAAATGATCCCTGTGGAGATGATCGGGTTGAAAACCGAATTGCACACGGTCTTGCACATCCTGCGGCAGGTAGGGTGCCTGCATATCGAGGAATTGAACAACATGCCCGAGGTGTCGGCGCGACCGCTCTCGTTGGATCGTGACACGCTTCGCCAGCAGGAGGAACTCAGCCTCCTGGCTGCCCGCATCGGGGGCTTGCTGGATACATTGGGAGGCGCCCGCCAAAAGGCCAGCGCCGTGACGGAAGGGAATTACCTGGTCGAGGCCCGTGCCGGGGTAGAGAAACTGATGCCCCAGGTAAAATCGCTTGCTTCTCAACGCGAACGACTCGAAGCGGAGCTCGCATCCCTGCCGCGCTATGAAGCAACATTGCGCAAATTGTTGCCGATCATCCCATCCTCAGTACATGAGGCGGGAAACCGGTCGGTTGGGATTCTTGTTAATCGCGAGCACATGGATATTTTGGACACAATCGGCAAACGTGTGTTCGATCTGACCCAGGGTCGCGCGGAAGTGGTGGCCAGCGATGTAGATGCTGCCACACGCGCCATGCTGATTGTCTTCCCTGATAGATACACAAACGAGATTGAAGCCCTGTTGGGCCGCGAGGATATTTCTCGACTTCGGCTGCCCGCGGAATTAGGGGAAGGCTCCCCCGATGTAATTCTCGCGGCACTGTATCGCCGTATGGCTTCCATTCCGGAGAAAATCAAAGACGTCAACCGTGAATTGGCTGACCTATCCGCGCAATCGAGCGAAGAATTAACCGTCTGGCGCGCAGCCCTGCAGGATGAGATCGAAGCTTCGCGCGTATTGCCGCGCTTTGGGGAAACGGACCTGACTTTTGTGCTCACGGGTTGGCTCCCTGCCAAGGAAGTGGAAAAAGTGGAAGCGGCTCTAAGGGAAAAAGTTGGCAACGCCGTTTTCATTCAAAAACTCAGGATGACCTCTGAAATGAAAAAGCGCGCGCCGGTAGTCCTGAAAAATCCCCGGCCCGCCAGGCCATTTGAAAGCCTTGTCAAACTACTTGCCTTGCCGCGTTATGGCCACATTGATCCAACCAGCTTGATGGCATTCTTCCTGCCGATCTTCTTCGGCATGATCCTGGGAGATGTCGGATATGGAATCCTGGTGCTCGTTCTGAGTATTCTGGGATTACGCAAGTTCAACGAGGGAGTACTTCACGACATTCTCCTTGTGTTGACGATGGGAGCAGGCTGGGGAATCCTCTTTGGTGTTCTCTTTGGCGAGCTGTTTGGAACGCTGGGTGAGCACTTCGGAATGCACGCCTTGTGGCTTGACCGGACCAGCCCGGAGGACGTGTTGGGACTGCTCAGCATGGCAATTGTCGTCGGCGCAGTCCATATTACGCTTGGTCTGATCCTTGGGTTATGGGAGGCGGTCAAAGACAAGAGCCGAAACCATCTGCTGGAGCGCGGCGGGATGCTCATTGGCCTGATCGGTCTCTTCTTCATTGTCGGTGTGTTGACTGATTATTTGCCACAGGGATTCATGAGCCTGTCAATAGCGCTTGTGATAATCGGCATCGTGCTGTTGAGCACTTCGCTCGGTTGTCTTGGGATCGTGATGGGCCCGATCGAATTCATTACCCTGGTCGGTAATGTGCTTTCGTATTTGCGTATCGCGGCGATCGGGCTGGCCTCCGTCTATCTTGCAAAAGTGGCCAATGAAGTGGCCGGGATTGCAGGCAATGTTGTCGTAGGCGCGATCCTTGCGGTTTTGATCCATGGATTGAATCTGGTCTTGGGCATGTTCAGTCCCACCATCCATAGTCTGCGTTTGCATTATGTGGAGTTCTTCCGCAAGTTCTATGAGGGCGGCGGAAGGCCCTATGAGCCATTCAAAAGTCGTATTTGATGCACCGGAGGTAAACATGGAAATCGACGTAACTGCACTTGGCAGCGGATTGACCGCAATCGGGGCGGGACTGGCAATTGGGCTGGCCGCGGTCGGCACAGGTCTGGCACAAGGCCGGATCGGGGCAGCAGGAGCAGGCGTGATCGCTGAAAAGCCGGAAGCGCTTGGAACAATGATCCTACTGATCGCTATCCCGGAAACCATGGTCATCCTGGGCTTCGCAGTCGCAGCAATGTTGTTATTGCTTGGCGGATAAGATGGGATTGCAAGCGATCCTGGAGAAGATTCGCGCTTCAGGGGCTGCGCAGATTTGCGAGATTGAAACAAATGCCCAGTCTCGCACGAAGGCGATCTTGGCGCAAGCCCGAATGGAAGCGCATCAAATCGAAGAAGAAGCGCGCACTGCTGCCAGCATTCCTGCCGCCGCGGAACGAGCGCGGATCCTCCATTTGGCGAGATTGGACGCCTTGTATTTCGTCGGCAGCGTTCGTGAAAACCTGGTGGATGCCGCCATTTCCCAGACGCGCGAGCGCCTTGCATCCTATCGTTCGGATCCCTCCTACCCCATGGTATTGCGCAAATTGGTGGATGAATCATTGAGGCAACTCAAGTCCACGGATGTGGAAGGAAAACCCCAACTGCTGGCCGACCCGCGTGATCAAGTGGGCATACAGAATATCCTCGAAGATATGAAGTTGAATATTCCAGTTCGCTATGAGTTGAAATGTTGGGGCGGTTTGATCGCCAGAAGCGAAGATGGTTGTGTGGTTGTGATTAACACCCTGGAGTCAAGGCTGGAACATGCCACCGTGTTTCTGCGCCACTCTTTGGCGATGTTGTTCGAAGAAGAACAATCAACCATAGAAGATATGGTCCATGCCTGATTACGATTACGGCAACGCGCGCTTGCATGTCATGAAATCCAGGCTGCTTGCCAGGCGCGAATTAGAGGCGCTCGCGGAAGCCGACGGCCTGGATGGATTGATCGCGGCATTGGTCAAGACCGTATACCAAAAACCGGTCGAGGCTGCCCTGACTCGCACAATCGGCATGCCCTGCATTGACGAAGCTCTGAGAAATGACCTCGTAAGCACAGTCGGTAGGATAGGAGGTTTCTACAAAGAAAGCGCGGGAAAGATGGTCGCCATCATCCTGCGGGCTTACGATATCCACAATCTCAAGGCCATCCTGCGCGGTTTATCGAAAGACGTGCCTGCCGGCGATATTATCGCCATCCTGTTACCGATCGGTGAATTGAGCCTGAGCATGTTGCGCGAATTTGCCCGATTGAATACCCCGCGCGAGGCAATCGATCTGATGGCAAGTATGAGACTTTCCTTCGCCCGGCCTCTGGTCAACGTACGCGCGGAGATTCCCGGGGCTGAGACATTCGAAATGGAACTGGCCCTCGATAAATGGTATTACAACGAAGCCCGTCAGATTCTGAGAAGCGAAACAGGAATGACCGATGCGTTGTCGTATGCGCTCACGCTCGAGGCAGACCTGGCCAATGTGTTGACTGTCCTGCGTTTCGCCCACTCTCCGAATGAAAGCGGCCTGCTCCGCGACAAGCTTGGCGTGGATGACCCTGCGCATCTGTTCATCGGACCGGGACGAATTTCCTACGAACAGCTCGCGAACGCCGGCAGACAGGATACCGTGGCTTCCGCGGTTGAAACGCTCTCGGGAACATTTTTCGAAGCGGCCCTGCGCCGCGGACTGGAAATCTATGCACGTTCGAATCGCCTGAGTGATATCGAAAAGCAGTTAAAGCAGTATCGTTTGCAATGGCTGGCGGGGCAGTTCAAACGGGATCCACTGGGTATCGGGGTGGTCCTTGGCTATATTGCATTGAAAGTTAACGAGATACGCAATATCAACTGGATTGCGCAAGGGGTTGGCCTGGGATTAAAGGCAGACGCCATCCGCTCGGAATTGGAGACGGTTTCATGAGCCAATTATTCGTTGTCACCCGCCCTGCCCTCGTTCCCGGTTTTCAACTGGCTGGAGTGGATGTTCATGGGGTGGAGGATGTGGAAACCGCTCAGGAGTTGATCGAGAGGTGGCTGACAGCCGGCGAAGCGGGTCTATTGGCGCTCGATGACGGATTGCTCGCACATATGGATGCATCGTTCTTGAAACGCTTGTCCTCCTACGACAATATGCCGTACCTCGCCATACCTGGTGGCGAGCCACTCGGTGCTGAAGTCTCGCAAAGACATCGCATTGCTTCGTTGATCCGAAAGGCGATTGGTTTTCACATTACCTTCAAGGGCGAGGGAGAAAGCGATGAAGCATGAACGAAGCTGAAAATTGCAGCGGTAAGGTGGTTCGGATTGCAGGTCCCGTTGTGAGGGCGACGGGGTTGGATAATGTCCGCCTGTATGACGTTGTCCGCGTCGGTGACTTGGGACTCATCGGGGAGGTGATTCGCCTTTCGGAAGGCATCATCACGATCCAGGTTTATGAAGACACGTCGGGTATCCGCGTCGGGGAGCCGGTTCAAAGCACGGGGCTTCCATTGGTGGCCCAATTAGGGCCGGGCCTGTTGGGACAGGTCTATGATGGACTGCAGAGGCCGCTGGAAATTCTGGCTCAGGTGGGAGGCGAGTTCATCCAACGTGGCGTGTATGCTTCGCCATTACCCGCAGAGAAACGCTGGCGGTTTATTCCGCGCGTTTCGGTTGGGGAGGTTGTCAATGCGGGCGATATCGTTGGCGTGGTTCCAGAGTCTCGGACGATCGAACATCGCATCATGGTTCCGCCTCGTCAGCGCGGACGGGTGATTCAAATTCGCGAAGGGGAGTTTACCATCGATGAAGCAGTGGTAGTGATCGGGTCGGAGAACGGAGCGGGAGTCGAAAGTACGGAGATTTCGCTAATTCAACGCTGGCCTGTCCGTCAGCCGCGCCCAAGTCGGTCACGCCTCGCGCCGCGCGAACCCCTCATCACAGGCACGCGCATCATCGATGTGTTTTTCCCGGTTGCCAAAGGCGGTTCGGCAATCATCCCCGGCGGATTCGGCACAGGCAAAACCGTCACCGAACACAGCCTGGCGCGTTGGGCGGATGCGGACGTAGTGGTCTATGTGGGCTGCGGCGAGCGCGGGG
>VGNF01000039.1 GCA_016866195.1 Chloroflexota bacterium
AAAATCAGCCAATTATACCCACGCGGTCGTTGGTTTTCATTTTTTTCGAAACGCCCGCAGGACAAACAGGATCACAAGAAAGGCAAGCAGCCCGACGAACACAGGCAAAATTGTCGTTGTGGAAGTCCCGACCACCGCCTGGGGCGTGGGCGTAAGCGGGGGCGGCCCGACGGGAATGCTCCCGGCATTGGAGGCGTTCAGCTCCTCGCCCCCTGCCCAAAGACCGTTGGCGCGCAGCAGGAACGCCGTAATGCGCCAGGTTTGCGCCTGCTCAAGACTGCCCGGATTCCAGTAGGGCATGGCGGCAAAGATGTACGATCGCAGCACGGCGGCTGTTGAAAATTTCTGCAAGGTCCCCGGTCCGATCACGGCCGGGACGTTCATCGGGAGTTTGAATCCATCATCATACGGGCGATCCCCGTGACAGCCCCCCTCCCAACAGTAAATCTCCTCCGGCGGGTAGGTTTGTCGAAATTCCTCTGTCAACCCCTGGCCGCGGTCCCCGTGACAGGGCAGGCAGTACAACCAATAATCCTGCGCGCCGAAATCCGCCTGCGTTGCGGAAGCGGGCAGGGTGGGTTCGGCCAGCCGCTGCATGGCTGTGAGCGTATTGATCGCGGTGGCTTGCGGTCTCACCGAGCCGGCAGTTCCCGCTTCGAAAAATAGCCCTGCCAGAAGCAGGGCTATTCCGAGGGAAATCAAGACCCATCGAATCAGGAATCGCAGGTGCATCTATTACGTCTTGCCGCGCATGCGCGGGTCGAGCACGTCGCGCAGGGCATCGCCGAGCAGGTTGAAGCCCATTACATACAGCACGAGGGCGATACCGGGAAAGGCAATGATGTACCAGTAGTCGTCGAGGCTGGTGATCCAGTTGCGGGCGAACGCCAGCACCTGTCCCCAGTCGGCGTAGCCCACGTCCACGCCGATGCCCAGGAAGGAGAGGGCGGCGAAGGAAAGCACCACGTCACCGATGGCGAGGGATGCCAGCACCAGGGTCGGGAAGACCGCGTTGGGGATGATGTGACGGAAGAGGATACGGCTGTCCTTGTTGCCAATGACACGCGCCGCCAGGACGTAATCGCGCTCCTTGACCGAGAGGATGTCGCCGCGAATGACGCGCGCATACCCCAGCCAGCCGAACGCGATCAGCGAGATCATTACCGGCAGGGTACTCCTCCCGATGACCGGGGTCAGCACGGCAGCCAGGATCAAGGTCGCCATCAGGCTGGGCAAAACCAGCAGAACATCCACGATGCGCATGAGGATGTTATCTACCAGTCCGCCATAGTAGGCGGAAACCGCACCAACCAGCACGCCGAGTAGCACGGTGGATATGACCACGATCAAACCGGTCTTGAAGGCGGTGCGCGTACCCCAGATCACGCCATAGTAAATGTCATACTGTCCCTGGGCGGTGCCGAACAAATGCACCCATTTCTCATTGCCGGTGACAGCCTTGTACCAAAAAGGTATGTCAGGGACATTTTTTGTCCACTTGGCACCAATTTCCCGCGGCTGAGACTTGAACCCATCGCGGGGGATCTTGTAAGGCTCGTTGGGGGTTACCGGCGGGGCAAGCACCGGCGCGGCAAGCGCGATGATGACAAAGAAGAGAATCAACAGGGAGCCAGCGATGGAGGCAGGGGTCTTGAACAATCCCTGCAAAACACGATAGTTATCGGGACCGAGAAAACGTTCGACGCGTCCGATCTTACGCCTGGCGACAGCCTCGCCCAATAGTTCGTTGTTACCGGTGGGAGTTACTTGTGTCATGAAAACCTCTTAGGAAAGACGGACGCGTGGGTCCACAAACGCATAAAGAACATCCACGATAAGATTGGCGACAATCAGGATCAAACCATTAAAGAGCGCAAAACCGAGCACGGTAATGACGTCCAACTGCGCCGAAGCCTGCGCCGCCGCCGAACCGATGCCGGGATAGTCGAAGACCGTTTCGGTGATGATCACGCCGGCAAGCAAACCGACCACCGAAAAACCAGCCAGGGTCACAACCGGCAGCATGGCATTGGGCTGGGCATGTTTGTAGATGACGTCGCGCTCGGGAAGTCCCTTGGCGCGGGCGGTGGTCACATATTCCTGGCGCAGGGTCTCCAGCATGGAAGAGCGGGTCACGCGCAGAAAAGTCGCCCAACTGATGTAGGAGAGGGTCAGGATGGGCAGGAACATGTGGCGCAGGGCATCGAGGAAGATATCCCCCCGCCCGTTCAAAAGGGCATCGAAGGTCAGCAGGGTGGTGTAACGATGGAATTGGTCGGAACTCACCACGATATTGAATTCATCCGAGAGACGCCCGGGCGGGAACCAGCCGAGGTTGGCATAGAAGAACATCAGCATCAACAAGCCAAACACGAAGGTGGGAAAGGATGTACCGACAATACTGAAAACGCGCGCCGCCTGATCGATAAAACCATTGTGATGAACCGCCGCCTGCACCCCCAGCCAGATACCCACCAGAATCACCGGTCCCACCGCCCAAATGGTCAAATCCAACGTGTTGGGGAAACGGCGGGCAATCAAACTGGCGACAGGCTGTGAACCAGTCTTCGACCAGCCAAAGTTGCCGAATAAAATGCCGCCCTCGCGTTCTCCTGTTGTCGAATCCACTTTGCCAACCATCCAGTTCAAATACTGCACGGGAATCGGGCAGTCGAGGCAGTATTTCGTAATCGCTGCCTCTATCTGATTGGCTTTGGGGTCACCGCGCACATAGAGCGCCGCCCGCTCCACAGGATCGAGGAATTTTTGCATTATAAAAATTAAAATGGTCACACCAAAGAGCAGTAGCGGCACGAGCAACAAGCGGCGGATTACATATGTAAGCATCAATCACCTCAAACAGAGAAAATACTTATTGTCTGGAATGCGCCGAATTTCGATTTCGACGCATTGCACACAACAAGGCTATGGTGGGGGGCCGGCGATAGCAGCCCCCCACAGTCTTACATGAGATTAGTCTTTGTACATCGGGTAGTAGTAATTGCCAGAGAAGATTGGGTTGAGGACGGATCCCTTGACCCAGCGCTGTTCGAAGCCGTGGCTGGTGGCGGTCGCCAACAAAATGGTGGGAACCTGGTCAAAGTAAAGCGCATTGGCTTCTTCGTAAATCACCTGGCGCTTGGCAGGATCGGTCTCACCCACACCGCGGTTGAGGATATCGGAGAACTGGGTCTTCAGGTCGGCGGGCAGGCTCTGGCGGACTGCATAGGTGCCGAGCATGTAGGGCTGGTACCAGTTGTGCGGGTCGTGAATGTCTTCCATCCAGCCGCTGACGAAGTACGGAGCCAGTTTGCCGCGGATGGTGCGCAGGAAGGTGGGCCAGGGCAGACCGACAGTTTCGATCACGAACAGTTCGTTGATCTCAGCCATGCTGGCGGAGAGGATTTCGGAGACAATCTGGCGGGAGGTGTTGCCCTGATTGTAGAGCGCCTGCATGCGGAAGCCGGTGGTCCAGAGGTCGCCTTCGGGGTCTTCACCGGCGGGGATTCCGTCCTTGTCGAGGTCAGCCATCTTGAATTCTTCAGCAGCCTTTTCAAGGTCGAAGGTGTATATGGGAGCATCCGCCTCGTAACCGGGCATGCCCTGGCGGGCAAGCACGGGCTGCTGAATGGCTTCACCGTCGAACACGTCGCTGATGTAGGTGTCCCAGTCGAAGGCGTAGGCAAAGCCCTTGCGGACGTGAATGTCAGCAAAGAAATCCGCCGGGATGCCGTTGCCATCCAACTTGCCGGAGCCGATGTAGTTGGAGCCTTCAGCGACGTTGAAGTTCATGAAGAGGTCGGAACTGCTGATGGAGGGTCTGCCGATGTACAGGCGGATGGGTCCGCCATTGCCTGCTTCGGCGCAGGCAGTGAATTTTTCCTGACCCTGAAGAGAGCCGTCATACTCACAAACAGCCTGGGGTTCGCCGTAGGAGCCGGCAGCGAGATCGTACACGCGCATTTCGCCAACCATCTCATCGACCTGGGAACGGTTTTCGGGCGGCACAGTAACCTGGTCGGCATCTCCAGCCTGGAACATCGCATAGCGGGTGCCCCATTCGTCGATGGACTTGGTCACAACGCGTTCGAGTTTGGCGGGTTCGCGCCAGTAGTTGTCATTGCGGACGAGGACGAGTTCTTCACCCTGAGTCCACTTCTCGAGTTTGAAAGGTCCCGTGCCATTCATAATTGTGGTCAGCGGGTTGTTCTCGGAAGGAATGGCATAGGAGTTCTGCCAGGTATCGCAGGAGCCATCCCAGCCGCCATTGGCGACTGTCCAGTCCTTGTCCATAACGGAGCCCCAGCCATTTGCAATGGTAGCAATGAAGGGACCCCAGGATTGGGCGAGGGTCATGGTGACGGTACCGGCGGCATCGTCAGCCTCAATGGCGCCAACGACTTTTTCACAGGCGGCTTTCAGCAAAGCGGGATCGGCAGCCTTCATGGCATCCGTGTCGTCCGTCAGGCTGCCTTCGGGATCCACCAGCAGGGACACGTCGTCGACGCCGATGCCGAAGAAGGGTTCAGCCAGGAGCCACTGGGGACCGCTGTGTCCGCCATAGAGCAGACCACGCTGGAAGGAGTACGCCACATCCGAGGGGGTCATGTCGGCGCCGTCGTGGAATTTCACGCCGGAGCGGATCTTGAAGGTGTAGACGGTGCCGTCATCAGAGAGTTCCCAGGATTCAGCCAGTTGGGGCACGAATTTGTCGGTGGCTTCGCCATCATAGAAGACCAGGGTTTCGTACACGTTCTGGATGATTTCGCCGCCGGCGGTTTCATAGGCGAGGGCGGGATCGAGGGTTTCGGGTTCGCCGATGGTCGCACTGACGAAGGTGGTCGGGTCCTTGGACTTGAACTCCATCATGCCTTCTTCGGCAGCGGGCGCTTCAGCGGCGGGCGCTTCAGCGGCGGGCGCCTCGGCGGCGGGGGCTTCAGCAGGAGCGGCGCCGCCACAGGCGGTCAGCGCCATGCTGAACACGACAAACAGACTCAACAAAGCAAAAACTTTTTTCATCTTTCTTCTCCTCAAAATTTTGAAAGGGTTTAACGGACAAACTTACTTGGATCAACAACGAAAAAACTGATACAGGTTCTTCCTGTCAACCACCTCCTTTCAAGGGCTGATTTTTCATTTAGCCAAGTGGCAAGCCACAAAATGACCGGGGGAAACCTCGCGGAAATCGGGGCGCGATTCGGCGCACATCTTTTCCGCAATTGGGCAGCGGGTGCGAAAGCGGCATCCCGAAGGCGGGTTGACCGGGGAGGGCACATCGCCTTCGAGCGGTTTGCGCTTGCGGGCGGCATCCGCCACCGGGTCTGGAATGGGAACCGCAGACAGCAGCGCTTGCGTATATGGGTGCAAAGGCGAATGATATAACTCATCGCGTTCTGCCAACTCGACGATTACGCCGAGATACATCACCGCCACGCGCTTGCTGATATGGCGCACCATCGAAAGGTCATGGGCGATGAAGAGGTAGGTCAGGTTGAATTGTTCCTGCAATTCCTCCAACAGATTCACCACCTGTGCCTGGATGGAAACATCGAGGGCTGAGATGGGTTCGTCGCAAATGATGAACGAGGGCTGCAAGGCGAGGGCGCGCGCCACGCCGATGCGCTGGCGCTGTCCGCCGGAGAATTCATGCGGGTAACGATCTGCAAAGGAAGCGTTCAACCCAACCACATCGAGCAGGTGCGCCACCCGCTCGTGGATTTCCGCGCCAGCCGCCACATTGTGAACCATGAGCGGCTCGCCGACAATCTGCTCGACCGTCATGCGCGGGTTGAGGCTGGCATACGGGTCCTGGAAGATCATCTGCATCTTGCGACGCATCAGGCGCATTTCTTCGCTTTTGAGAGTGACAAGGTTCACGTCTTCGAAGTGGACATCCCCCGCCGTCGGCTTGTATAACTGCAAAATGGTGCGGCCGGTGGTCGACTTGCCGCAACCGGATTCTCCCACCAAACCGAGCGTCTCGCCGCGTTTGACATCGAAGGAAACCCCGTCCACAGCATGGACCGCGCCCACCTGGCGCTGGAATACGCCGCGGTAGATGGGGAAATGCATCTTCAGGTCTACGACCTTCAACAAAGTATTATTGCCGTTGGACATTATCGTGTCCTCCCAGTCTTTGGATCCACCCAGCAGGCGACGCGATGTTCTGAAGATACAGGTTCAAGCGGGGGGTTCTCCTTCCAGCAGCGTTCCACAGCCCACTTGCAACGAGGGGCAAACGGACAGGCTTGAGGTTTCTTATACAAAACCGGCGGCGCGCCTTCGATCGAGAACAAACGGGCATGTTCTTTTTCATCCACACGTGGCAGGCTGCCGAGCAAACCGATGGTGTAGGGGTGGGAGGGATTGGCATACAGATCGCCGACCTCGGACTCTTCTATAATCTTGCCGCCGTACATCACCAGCACGCGCTTCGCCAGGCCGGCAACGACGCCCAGGTCATGGGTGATCCAGATGATCGCCATGCCAAGCTCATCACGCAGGCGCTTCACCAGGTCCGTGATCTGCGCCTGGATGGTCACATCCAAAGCTGTGGTCGGCTCATCAGCGATCAAGATTTGCGGACTGCACGAAAGCGCCATGGCGATCATCACGCGCTGGCGCATCCCGCCCGAATATTGATGGGGATAGTCGTTCAAACGGTCCTTGGCATTTGGAATTCCCACCATGCCAAGCAGCTCTGCGGCACGCTCACGAGCCTGATTCTTGGTCATGCCGATATGAAGCATCAAAGGCTCTTCGAGTTGTTTTCCGATGGTCAATACCGGATTAAGCGATGTCATTGGGTCCTGAAAGATCATGGCAATCTGCGCACCACGAATGTGGCGGACTTCTTCATTTGACATCTTCAAAAGGTCTTGTCCAAAATAATAGGCTTCCCCCGCGGTCACCTTACCTGGAGGGGATGGAATCAAACCCATCACAGAAAGCATGGTCACGCTTTTTCCACAGCCGCTTTCCCCCACAACCCCCAGGGTTTCACCTTCCTTGAGCCCAAAGGATACTCCGTTTACCGCTCGAACAATTCCTTCAGGGGTCTTGAATTGAGTTTCGAGTCCCTTCACTTCGAGTAAAAGATCGGACATCCGCAGAGTCCTCTTCCTTGTGGAGATGATTGCGCGTTAAACTGTTGGATCAAGGAAACCGGAAAGCGGGTTGAATTATACCTAATTCGCAAGGGTCGTCAACAGCAGGACCCCAAAAGGGGTGTGATTAACCTGGCGTGGGGGAATATTCCCTCCAAAGGATGGGCTTATACCCCTCTGGAGAACTGTTTTTTCCGGATAACGAACTGGGAGGCTGCACAAAATCCCTGGGACCCAACACAGGTTCACCCATTCTCGACAAGCCACCGGAAAGTTCCCCGCCTGCATATCCTTCCGCATGGGAACGCGAATGTCACGGGCTTTCCAAACGATAACGACTGAGACTTCCCCTTCGCCATGCTCTGCGAACTCCGTGGTCGATGCGATTCGATGAAATTGGTCCATCCCTCTCTCCGTTCTCCTGCGCCCTCGGACATTGACACCCCCTCCCTCATCACATAGAATTCCTTTTCAACAATCCACTTTCAAGGAGAGCAGGCATGTTCAAGGAATTCAGGGAATTCGCCATGCGCGGCAATGTGCTGGACCTGGCCGTGGGAGTGATCATTGGGGGCGCATTCGGCAAGATCATCGGTTCGCTGGTGGGCGACATATTAATGCCCATCATCGGGGTGCTCCTCGGCAGGGTCAATTTCAGCGAACTGTCCTTCACCATCGGCGAAGCGGTGATTCGATGGGGAGCCTTCATCCAGGCGATGATCGACTTCCTCATCATCGCCTTCGTGATCTTCCTGATCGTAAAAGGCGTCAACGCTACGCGCAAGGCTCCGCCTCCCGCCGATCCCACCACGCAGGAGTGCCCTTACTGTTTCAGCACCATTTCCATCAAGGCCACGCGCTGCCCGAACTGTACTTCTGAAATAAAACCTGGCAGGAAATAAACCGAAATGGGCGGGTCTTCGTGAAGCACCCGCCCTTATCTTTTTCCTGCGGCATGATGGATATCCTCGAAAAACTAAATCCCCAACAGCGCAGCGCCGTCACGGTTTCGGATGGGCCGGTCCTGGTCGTGGCCGGGCCGGGTTCCGGCAAGACGCGGGTGCTCACCCAGCGCATCGCCTATCTGATCGCGTCCGAGGGGATCCGCCCGTGGCAGATCCTGGCGGTGACCTTCACGAACAAGGCCGCCCGCGAGATGCAGGCGCGCCTCGAAGCGCTCCTGCCCGGTCAGGCGCTGGAGGGCATCCTGCTCGGCACGTTCCATTCCATCTGCGCCCGCATCCTGCGCCGGGAATCCGAACACCTTCCCATCGAATCCAATTTCGTGATCTTCGATTCGGACGACCAGGAGCGCCTGATCAAGACCGTCATTCGCGAGTTCAACCTGAACGACAAGCTGTTCCGCGCCGCCAGCGTGCACGCCGCCATCTCACGCGCCAAGAACGAACTGATCGGCGCGGACGATTACCCGATCCAGACCTATCGCGACGAGGTGGTCCGGCGCGTCTACACCGAATATCAAAAGCGCCTGATCGCCAGCAACGCCGTTGACTTCGACGACCTGCTGGTCTACACCGCCCGCCTGCTGGAGGATACCCCGGCTGTGCGCGACAAATATGCGCAGCGGTTCCGCCACGTGCTGGTGGACGAATTCCAGGATACCAACCTGGCGCAGTACGCGCTGGTGAAACACCTGGCTTCGCACCACAGAAACATCTTCTGCGTCGGCGATCCGGACCAGAGCGTGTACGCCTGGCGCGGGGCGGACTGGCGCAACGTCAAGCGCTTCGAGGCGGACTTCCCCCAGGCGCGCGTGATCCTGCTCGAGCAGAACTACCGCTCGCATCAGAACATCCTCGACGCTGCCATGAGCGTGATCGACCGGGTACGCGACCGGCACAAGAAGCGCCTCTTCAGCGACCGAGGCGCCGGCGAAAAGATCCTGTTCTTCGAGGCGCGGGACGATTATGGAGAGGCCGCCTTCGTGGTGGATACGATCGCGCAGCTGGTCGCTTCGGGGCAATACGAACCGGGCGATTGCGCCGTGATGTACCGCACCAACGCCATGTCCCGCTTGGTCGAAGAGGCCTTCCTGCAAGCCCGGCTGCCGTATCGACTCGTCGGCGCGCAGCGATTCTACGGCCGGCGCGAGGTCAAGGACCTGATCGCCTTCATCCGCCTCGCCCACAATCCGGCCGACGAAGCCAGCCTGGACCGGGTGATCAACATCCCTCCGCGCGGTGTGGGCGAGAAGACATTATCAGCATTGCACCTTGTGGCCCGGCAAAACAACACTTCCTCCGGCGCCGTAGTGCTGGACCTGGCGCGCGGCGCGGATTCCCGATTCTCCAAATCCTTCAGCGGTCGCGCCGCGCTGCCTTTGGCGGACTTCGGGACGCTGCTTGCGAACTGGAGGACCGTTTCGTCCACCTCCACGGTGCAGGAACTCTTCGACCGCATTGTGAGGGACATCAACTATCGGGAATACATCGTAGAGGACGATTCGGAGGAAAGCCTGGACCGCTGGGAGAACGTGCAGGAACTGCGCCGCCTGACTGAGGAGTATGCGGCGCGCACGCTGGATGAATTCCTCGAAACCATAGCCCTGATCGCGGACCAGGACACGCTCACAGACATGAACGCGCCGATACTGCTCACCCTGCACGCCGCCAAGGGACTCGAGTTTGGCGCGGTCTTCATCATCGGTCTGGACGATGGCATCGTCCCGCACAGCCGCTCGTTCGATGAGCCCGAGCAAATGGAGGAGGAACGGCGCCTGTTCTACGTGGGCATTACGCGCGCCAAGGACAAACTGTACCTGCTGCGCGCCCTGCAGCGCGGCGGGCGCGGCGCCTCCGAGGAGACCTACCCCTCGCGATACCTGGAGGACATTCCCGAAAACCTGCTGGTCGGCAGGACACGCACGGGAAAACCTGTGAGCGCCGAGTCGAGCGATTCCAAATGGTCGCATCGCCCAGACCCTCACACCCTCGCCCGGCGAGGGAGGAGTGCCGGAGGCGGGGGGAGAGAAGTAAGATACCGCGCCGGGACGCGCATCAAGCACCCGCTGTGGGGTGAGGGCATGGTGTTGAACAGCAAGATGCAGGATGACGACGAGATCGTGGAGGTGGTGTTTGAATCGGTCGGGATCAAGCGCCTGGCTGCCAGCCTGGCGAATTTGACAATCCTCTAACGGACGGTGGACCACAGACCATGGTCAATAGTCAATGGCCTCGGTCGAAAGGAAAAGCCTTGCAATACGTGAACCTCGGGAGCAGCGGATTAAAGGTCTCGCGCCTGTGCCTGGGCATGATGACCTACGGCTCGAAGGCATGGCGTGAGTGGATTCTCGAGGAACGGGAGGCCAGGCCCTTCGTCCGGCGCGCGCTGGAGGCCGGGATCAACTTCTTCGACACTGCGGATGTGTACTCCCTGGGGGAAAGCGAGCGCATCACCGGCAGCCTATTAAAGGAAGCCGGCGTGAGGCGCGAGAACGTGATCGTAGCCACCAAGGTCCACCAGCAGATGAGCGAGGACGTGAACGATCGCGGCCTCTCGCGCAAGCACATCCTCGACTCGATCGACCGCTCGCTGAAGCGCCTGCAAATGGATTACGTGGATCTGTATCAGATCCATCGCTGGGACAACAACACACCCATCGAGGAGACCATGGAGGCCTTGCACAACGTGGTCCGTGCCGGCAAGGCGCGCTATCTCGGCGCCTCCTCCATGTTTGCCTGGCAGTTTATGAAAGCCCTGCACGTCTCCCAAATGCACGGCTGGACAAAATTCGTCTCGATGCAGAACCACTACAATCTGATCTACCGCGAGGAGGAACGCGAGATGATCCCGCTGTGCAGGGATCAGGGGATCGGGCTGATTCCCTGGAGCCCGATGGCGCGCGGGTTCTTCGCTGGGAATCGCACCCGCGGCGGAGGTGGGGAGACGATCCGTGCGCAGAGTGACGGATTCGCGAACGAGCTGTACTACCGCGAAGATGACTTCATTGTCGCGGACCGCGCCGCCGAGGTGGCGCAGGAGCGCGGCGTGAGCGCCCCCCAGATCGCGCTGGCATGGTTATTGAACAAGCCGTACATCACCGCACCGATCATCGGTTCCAGCAAGCTTGAACATTTGGACGGGGCGATTGCCGCGCTCGAGATCCATCTTTCCGATGAGGAGGTGAAGCGTCTCGAGGAGACCTATCAACCGCATCCCATTCGCGGGCATTCGTAATTCCCAGCGACATCAACACGATTCGCAGACCGCACAGACGAAAGGTGACCATGAACTTCAAATCGCTCCCCACCGAGGGCACATCCATTCTTGCGATGACCTGGCAAGAATACCTGCCCTATTACAACGACCTCGAGTCCAGGAAACTGGACGACGCCACTGTCGACTCATGGCTGGATGATTGGTCCGCTCTGGCTTCGTGCATCGATGAGCAATACACCCGGCTGCAAGTGGTTACCTCCCAGCACACCGCGGATGAGGGGTTGAAAAAGCAATTCGACGGCTTCCTGGATCAGACTCACCCCGCGGCCAAATCCGCCGACCAGGGAATCAAGCAGAAATTACTGGCCAGCGGCCTGCACCCGAAGGGCTTCGAGGTTGCCCTCAAGATGATGCAAACCGAGGCGGATCTATTTTGTGAAGCCAACCTGCCCCTGCTGGCCGAGCAGCAAAAACTGTGCAACGAGTACGACAAGATCATGGGTGCCACAACCGTCATGTGGGAGGGCGAGGAAAAAACCTACTGGCAGATGTACACCCTGTATTCATTCGAAACCGATCGCGCTGTGCGTGAACGCGCCTATCGGGCGATAGCAGAGCGCATCTACCAGAATCGTGATCCCATCAACGACTTGTGGAGCAGGTTCATGGAATTGCGCCGGAACATCGCGCAAAACGCCGGGTACTCCGATTTCCGCTCCTATATGTGGAAACAGAAATTTCGCTTCGATTACACTCCCGAGGATTGCAAATCCTTTCACGCTGCGATCGAACAGGTGGTCGTGCCGGCCGCCCAGCGGATCTACGCGCGGCGCCAAAAACGGCTGGGGATCGAAGCCACACTTCCGTGGGATCGGGAAGTGGACCAATTCGGACGCGCCATGCTCCGGCCTGCAGAATCAATGGCGGAATTGAACGCCCGTACGCTGCAAGTCTTCGGACAGGTGGACCCGAAATTCCGCGAGTATTACCAGGCCATGATGGATCACGATCTGCTGGACCTGGAAAGCCGCAAGAACAAGGCCAGCGGCGGATACAGCGTGGCGTTCAACGTGGCCAGGCTGCCGTTCATCTTCATGAACCGTACGAACACCGCCGTCGATGTGATCATTCTGCTCCACGAGGGCGGGCATGCCTTCCACACCTTTAAAAGCGCGCATTGGCGCTTTCATCAAAGGGCTGAGGCGTATGTGCCGGTCGAATTCTCGGAAGTGGCTTCGATGAGCATGGAACTGATCGCCTCCCCCTACCTGACCCGGGCGCATGGAGGTTATTACACCGAGGAGGAAAGCGCGCGGTCACGGATCAGTCACATGGAGACGATCATCCTCTTCTGGCCGTACATCGCGCTGGTGGACGCCTTTCAACACTGGATTTACGAAAATCATGCGGAAGCCTCGGACGGCCGGCGCTGCGAAGAGAAATGGAGCGAACTATGGGACCGCTTCATGCAGGGCATCGACTACCGCGGGTTCGAAAGGGACAAGGGCATTTACTGGCATCAGCAGGGGCACATCCACACCACCCCGTTCTACTACGTGGAATACGGGCTGGCGCAATTGGGCGCGGTGCAGGTCTTCGGCCGCGCGCGCAAGGATCAAAAAAGGGCCGTGGCTGTTTACCGCAAGGCATTGTCACTGGGTTCGACTAGACCTCTGCCGGAGTTGTTCGCGGCCGCAGGGGCAAAGTTCGCCTTCGACGCACACACCCTGAAGCAGGCTGTGGACCTGCTGGAGGAAGCGATCGAGGAGCAGGAAGCCCACCTGTCGTGACGTGCTTATAAGGCTTCTTTACCTTGGTTTTCGCATCTTCTGTTTTTTCTTTCGCCCCGTCCGTACGGGCGTGCGCGTGATGATGATTCGCGACGATCACGTCATTCTCGTGCGGCAGACCTACGTGCCCGGCTGGTTCATGCCAGGCGGCGGGGTGAAGCGCGGCGAAACGCTCGACCAGGCCGCGCGCCGCGAAGCCCGCGAGGAAACCGGCGCGGAACTGGGGGAGATCACGTTCCTGGGCGCGTATACGAATTTTTCGGAGTGGAAAACCGATCACAATATCCTTTTCCTCTGCCGCGATTTCGCGTTCGTCGGCGGGCCGGACCTTGAAGTGGCCGAAGTACGCGATTTCTCTTTGGAGGAGCTCCCCGACGACTTATGGCCCGGGCACCGCCGCCGGCTGGAGGAATTCCGCGCCGGCGTCGTTCCTCCCCAGACCGGTGAGTGGTGAATCCAGCATGCAGGCATCTGCCTGCTCACGCGGTAAAATGGAACCATGACAGAGAGCTTGAAGATCGTCATCCCAATGGCCGGATGGGGCACGCGCATGCGCCCGCACACCTGGAGCAAACCCAAGCCGCTCGTGAGCGTGGCCGGCAAGACCTCGCTCGAGCATCTGCTGGATATGTTCACGTCCGTGCCCGACCCGGCAAACACAGAATACGTCTTCATCCTCGGTCCCTATCTGGGTGAACTGCAGATCCCGCCCTTTATCCGGGAAAATTTTCCGCACCTCAAGGCACATTACATCGTACAGCACGAGATGAAAGGTCAGTCTCACGCGCTGGCGCTGGCGCGGGAACATCTGCGCGGCTCGTTGATCATCTGTTTTTCCGATACGCTGATGGAAACCGATTTTTCCTTTCTGGCGCGTGAGCAGGCCGATGGCGTGGCCTGGGTCATGCCCGTACCCGATCCGCGCCGCTTCGGCGTTGCAGAGGAGGGCGCTGACGGCTGGGTGAAACGCTTCATTGAGAAACCACAGGATGTGGCCAATAACCTGGTCGTGATCGGCTGCTACTATTTAAAGAGCGCGGAGCGGCTGCTGGCTGCCATCGATGAGCAGATGCAGCGCGGGATCATGTTCAAGAACGAATATTTCCTGACCGACACCATCTCGATCATGATCGAGCGCGGAGCCAGGATCCACACGCACAAGGTCGACACCTGGCTCGATACCGGCACGATCGACGCCACGCTGGATACCAACCGCATCCTGCTCGACCGCGGGGCGGGGAACGCCTCCGAAGCCGCGCGCCGGCCGAACGTCCGCGTCGAGGCGCCGGTCTTCATCCACCCGACCGCGAAGGTGGAGCAGGCGGTCATTGGGCCGCATGTATCCATCGGCGCGGATTGTGAGATCCGACAGGCTGTCATCCAGGACAGCATCATCGAACCCGGGTCCCGCATCACGCGCACCGCGTTGAAGCGCTCCCTGATCGGCCGCAACTGCATCGTGGAAGGACAGCCCGACCCTCAGCAGGCTTGCTCCATGAACCTCGGAGATAACAGCACGGTCATCCACCCCGGATGACCGGCTGACAGCACGCATGGATACGGTAGAATGTCGTTCAGATACGGAATACGCAGAACGTCCCCTTTCCTTAATATGGCACGGGCGGCGGCTCGAGATCGCCGAGATCCTATCCCGCTGGCGCGGCCCGGCCGAGAAGGGATTCCGGGTCAAGACCGCGGACGGGCAGGCTTTTGAATTGACCTACCGGGCGGTCTCGGACGACTGGCAGATTCAACCCCTTTAACCGCTCATTGCAGACCGAGGCCCCCAATCACGGCGCGGCAATGAGGAATCATGGAGGCTCAATGCAGGAAATCGCTCGTACGGAAAGACTATCCAAACGCGTGGCCGGGCTGAAGCCCAGCGGCATTCGCAAATTCTTCGACATCGCCGCGACCATGAAGGATGTGATCTCGCTCGGCATCGGTGAACCGGATTTCACCACGCCGGCTCCGATCCTCGAGGCGGGCATCCGTTCGCTGCAGGCCGGCGAGACGCACTACACCTCGAACCACGGAAAAATGGAATTACGCCAGGGGATCGCGAACAATCTGCAAAGGCTGTACGGTGTGAAATATGACCCGGCCGAGGAGGTGATCGCGACCGTGGGCGTTTCGGAGGCGTTATACCTCACGTTCACGGCAATCCTCGACCCCGGCGATGAGGTGATCATCCCCACACCGTGTTTTGTTTCGTACCAGGCCGAGGTGATCCTGGCCGGCGGCGTGCCGGTGGAGATTCCGGCGCGCCTCGAGAATCAGTTCATGATCGATCCTCAGGACATCCGCCAGGCGATCACTCCGCGCACCCGCGCCATTTTTATCGGGTACCCCTCCAACCCCACCGGTGCGGTGGCTTCACGGGAGGTCCTGATCGAGATTGCCGCTATCGCAGAGGAACACGACCTGCTGGTAGTCTCGGACGAGATCTACGACCGCCTGGTGTACGATTTCAATCATGTCTGTTTTCCATCCCTGGGCGAAAGCATATGGGCGCGCACCATCCTGCTCGGAGGATTCTCCAAGGATTACGCCATGACCGGCTGGCGCATCGGGTACGCCTGCGGTCCGGCGGACATCATCAAGGGATTGGTGCGCATCCACCAGTACACGATCATGTCCGCGCCCACCACGGCGCAGGATGCGGCGATCGAGGCTTTGAAGAGCGGGGAACCGCATGTGCAGGACATGGTCAGGGAATATGACCGCCGCCGCAGGCTGCTGGTGACGGGATTGAATCGTCTCGGGCTCGAGACCTTCGAGCCGCGCGGCGCGTTCTATGCCTTCCCTAACATCCGCGCCTCCGGCATGGACGATGAAACCTTTGCCGAGAGGCTGCTGCGTGAGGAGGGCGTGGCGGTCGTGCCGGGCAATGCCTTCGGCCCCGGCGGAGACGGATTCGTGCGCATGTGCTACGCCACGGCTTATGAAAAGATCGAGGAAGCCCTGCGTCGCATGGAACGATTCATGACCCGCTATGGTTAGAGGGCATCAATGAAAGAAAGATTCTGTCTGTAGATTCGGCAAACGGATCATTACGACACAACCTGAAAAAGCACGATCATGCTCACCTGCAAGAACGGCGTCAAATGGTTGTACAAGCTTGAAACCGGGGACTTCGTCTGGGAGTCCGGCCATCCGCTGCCGTACACGATGGAGTTCCGCGATGAGAAAGGCAAGCTGCGCCTGGTGATCGATAAGAACGGGCGCATCACCGTCAGGCAGGGCTACGCCTGGGACGGCTGCACCCCGAAGATCTGTTTTTTCGACCTCCTGTTCGGCACGCCCGACGGTGTGGTGCACAGGGATTCCGGGAAGCCCAAGACCTACTATGCCTCACTCGTTCACGACGCGCTCTACCAGTTCCTGCCGGAGATGCCGCGCATCGCCCAGCTCACGCGCCGCGACGCCGACGACTTCTTCTTCCGCATCATGCAGGAATACGAGTTTGCCCCGCGCTGGATCTACTGGCTGGCCGTGCGCCTGTTCGGCGGGCTGGCGATGAGCGCCCGCAGGAACATCACGCGCAAGACCCGCCATGGGACGATGAAGGCGATCTAGCCTCGTTCCGATTTTCGACACAGGTGGACCTCGGCTCAAATCCACGGAAGAGGGAGGCGCGATGCAGAAGGTTTCGATCAGCGAGAAGGTTTACAACTGGCTCGAGACGCTCATCATGGACAGACTGGTGCAGCAGGAGCGGCCGGGGCCGGTCTTCAAATGGCTGTTCAAGCTGCCGATCCTGCAATACAAGCTGGGTCTGGGCTGGTTGATCGGAAATTACGTGCTGCTGTTGACCACCACCGGCCGAAAGTCCGGCCGGCCGCGTCACACTCCCCTCGAATACATACACGACAAGGAAAACGACCGCTACCGCGTGGCGGCCGGTTGGGGCGGTAAAACCGACTGGTATCGAAACCTGCTCAAGGATCCCAATGTGACGGTTCAGGTGGGAGGCAGAAAATTCCGCGCCCTCGCTGATCCGGCCTCCGACAGGGAGGTTGCTGAATATATGGTAATGGTCTCGAACCGGCACCCGCGCATGGACCGCGTCTGGAATCGCTGGTCTGACAAACCCGTAGATGGAACCTTTGAGAGCTACGTGTACGCGGCGCGATTCTTCCCTTCGGTGTGGTTAAAGCCGATCCGGGAGCCGGTTTGAACCTTCTGTATTACATCCGCCACGGTGAAGGGGTGGATAATGTCGCCCGTCGGTTCTCCTACAAGAATCCGGATAACCCGTTGACGGAACGCGGCCGCCTGCAAGCGCTTCAGACGGCTCAACACCTCGCCGCCAGATCCTTCGACGGCATCTATTGTTCACCCATGAAAAGGGCGCTCGAAACCGCCCAAATTATCGCCTCCCCTCTGAAGGCGGATCCCATCGTCATGGAGGAATTCCGCGAGGTGAATGTCGGGGATTTGGAAGGCATGCCCTTCAATGACGAAAACTGGAGCATCTACCATCACCTGGTGAACGAATGGTCCTCGGGAAACACCCGGGCTTCATTCCCTGGCGGGGAGGATTACGAAACGTTGTGGAAGCGAATGCACCGCGGCCTTTTGCAAATACTGACTGACAGGAAGGGACAGGTCCTCCTGCTTGTCGGCCATGCCGGCATCTTCTCTGCCACCCTCAAGGATCTTTGCCCCGGCACGGACCTCAACTGGCTGAAGAGTGCCGAGTACTACAATTGCGCCATCACCAAATTGGAAATCGAATCGCGCAACGGGGACCTGCAGGGCAGGTTGATCGATTGGGCAAATTACGATCATTTGGATGAGCAGGCGCTCAGCCGCGTGCCCGGCATCCCGCCGATGAATGACCCAGCCTGAAGCCAGCCGGGGCGCGAAACAACAATCCCCGGGTGTCTCCACCCGGGGATTGTCATCACGCTTCCAGTCAATCAAGCGATGACAACGACGTTGGCGGCCTGGGGGCCCTTGGGTCCCTGCTCGACGGTGAATTCGACCTTCTCACCTTCCTGCAGGTTCTTGAATCCCTCGCCCTGAATGGCCGAGAAATGGACGAAGACATCCGCTCCGCCCGAGCGCTCGATGAAGCCGTAGCCCTTCGCGCCGTTGAACCATTTGACCGTTCCGCTGATACGTTCCGACATGTTTGCCTCCTTGGGGCATGAAAATAGTTGGAGGGTACTCATTGCATTGCATCGGAACCGCCTCAACGGCGTAAAACAAAGCGGCTCACGGATAATCCGTGAGCCGTTCTGGTACTTCCAAAGCAACTACTGGTATCCTACGCCCGCAAGCTTATCACGCCACGTTCGGGCTGTCAATGTGATCGAAAGCGGCTTTCAAGCGGGCACGGGCGGGAACATGGGAGAATCGCCGGCTCGTGGAGTGACATTCCCACAGAAAATTCCTGTACAGGATCAAAATCCAAGATATACTGGTTTTCAAACTCAGAGGTGGAGGTGTGCCATGTCCGTACAAGATCAGGAAAGATCCGGCGTGGCGATAGCTGCATGCGTGGCCATTCTCCTGGGCTGATCGCGGCAGTGGTTTGTGGAGCGGCTTATCTCATATACACCCTGCTGCAGGATGACCGCGCGACCACCCCAATCCTCCCAA
>VGNF01000040.1 GCA_016866195.1 Chloroflexota bacterium
GGAACTTGAAAAATATACAGGCACAGATCAGGTGCGCAAGGACCTGAATATTGATTTGTTTGGGGAAAAATTGCTCGATTCACTGGCGACGGTGGAGCTGATCCTCGCCCTCTCAGAGCAGCTCGGCATGGAAATTTCCCCCGGCGAAATCGACCGCGAAATGTGGGCAACCCCGCAGAAGATCATCGATTATTTCGAAGTACGAGTCAAATCCTGAATATGCGCACGCCTCACCTGGTAGCGGGCGCGTTGGCAGTTTCCCTGCTGGGCGTGGGAGCCGCTGCCTTCAGCGCTTTCGCGTTCTTTTTTGAAGATAAATATGTCCATGCCGTCGCCGGTGTGGAGCATACTGAGCTCAACAATGGCAATGTGCTGGAACAGGTGGCCTTGCGCCAGGAGGATCTCCTGCCGATCTACGGGGCTTCCGAGTTGGTTCTTCTCGAAACCGAATACCAGGCAAACCGGTTCTTCAGCACCTATCCCACCGGCTTCATGGTTTTCAATATCGCCAGCAAAGGGGGATCGTCCCTGACGACCGCTCAAAAATTGGCAGCCCTGGGCGAGGATTTGCGCGGCAGAAAAGTGGTCATCTCGATCGGTCCGGCGATCATGACCATGGCTCCTTACGGCGAAGTCAACGTCCGTCACTACAATGGGAACTTTTCCCCCCTCAACGCACTGGAATTGGCATTCAGCCCGCATCTCAGCATGGACACCAAGAGCCGGATCGCACGGCGCATGCTCGATTTCCCGGAGCCCCTTGAGAAGCATCCTTTTATCCGCTTCACGCTGGAAAATCTGGCGGACCTTTCGCCTCTTCGCCGCCTCGCCTACCAGGCCTCCCAGCCTTTGGGATGGATCCAAATTTCGATACTGCGGCTGCAGGATCACTACAACACGGTGAATTTTATCCGCCACCTTTCATCCGGTCAGACAACCATCACCCGCAAGGATCGGGAAATCGACTGGGAATCACTCGTGCCCATTGCGGAGAAAGAGCAGATTGAAAATACGGATTCCAATCTTTACGGTGTGGATAATTCCCAATGGCCGAAGATCAAGGAACTGTTCCTCAATCCGGTTCCGCCCGGCTCGAAGGATAAGGAGTTTCGGGAGGATGTGGAAAATGCCCGCGAATGGCACGACCTGGACCTGGCGCTGCGGGTGATCCGCGAGCTGGACGCAGAAGCGATGATCATGAGCAGTCCGATGAACGTTCCCCTCTGGGAAACGATCGGAGTTTCGCAGGAGGCACAACAGGCGTACTACGACAAACTCCACTCAGTTGTCGCACCCTACGATCTGCCCGTGATCGATTTCCGTCAGTTCGATTCGGAACCGTACTTCAGCATGGACCTTGCCTCGCATGCCAGCCGAAAAGGATGGATTTATGTCAACCAAGCGTTGGATGGAATTTTTCACGGCGATCTTCCGTAATCCCTGGGGACGTATCCTGCTCCTGGTTATTTACTATCTGGGTATTCTGCTGGGATTGGTATACAGGTATGGCGAAGGGGACCTGACCGCGCCCGAGTTCATCTATCAGGGATTCTAAATACCGATGGACTTGATCGAACGCATCGACCAATGGGGTCGAACGACTCCAGATCGGCCTGCCCATATTAGTGGAGGAGAGGTTCTCACCTACCGCCAGCTCATCGCCAAGTCGGATCTGCTCGCCGATCATTTAATTAAAACACTTCCGCAGGATAGATCGCCGGTGGGCATTTACGGTCACAAGGAAAACGAGATGTTGATCGGCTTCCTCGGATGCGTCAAATCAAATCACCCCTACATCCCACTGGATACCTCCCTGCCCGCGCATCGCGTGGATGCCATCATCAGCACTGCGCAGGCGTCCCTGCTCCTGAAACCAGACGATATCGCTCAACTCACCCATCGCGGGCAATCGTCCAACTTCGAAATGCGCAGGCTTCAAAAGGACGATGCCTGGTATATCATCTTTACTTCGGGCAGCACGGGTGACCCCAAGGGTGTCATAATTTCACGCGGCTGCCTGGAAAGTTTCATCAGCTGGATTCTGGACGAACAAGGCTTCAAGGATTCCGGTGAGATATTCTTAAATCAAGCTCCCTTTTCATTCGACTTATCCGTGATGGATTTGTATTCAAGCCTTGCGACCGGCGGAACTTTATTCAGCATCAACAAGGAGGATATTGCGGAGTTAAGAGCCCTTTACCAATCCTTCGCAGTTTCCGGGATCACTACCTGGGTGTCCACTCCCTCCTTTGCCCGCATGTGCCTGATGGATGCAGGATTTAAAGCAAGCCTGCTGCCGGGGGTGCGGAAATTCTGGTTTTGCGGCGAAACGCTGGCGCCGGAAGTCGCCGCGAATCTGCTTCAACGCTTCCCCAAGGCTGAAGTGTGGAATACTTATGGACCGACAGAAGCCACCGTAGCCACGACCTCCATCCAGATAACTCGAAAAATCCTCGAGAAATATCCGGCTCTGCCGGTGGGACGTGCGAAACCGGGTACCCTTGTCGAGGTTCACGACTCGGGCGGATCATCCGTACCGGCGGGTGAACGAGGCGAGATCATCATCTCCGGTTCGAATGTAGGCCTGGGATACATTCACCGCCCGGATCTCACCTCGAAGTCATTTTTCGAATACAAGGGCTGGCGTGCCTATCGCACCGGAGATGCAGGTCACTATCAGGATGATCTACTTTTCTTCGACGGCCGTCTGGACTTCCAGATCAAATTGCACGGATACCGAATCGAGATCGGGGATATCGAGGCGAATCTTCAAGCGCTCGAAAACGTTCGGGATGCCGTTGTGATCCCCGCCATGAAACAGGAACGGGCGGATCACCTTGTGGCCTTTGTGATCTTCAAGGAAAATCCGACAGGGTCCGAATTCGAAAACATGCAGCGGTTGAAAAAGGGACTTGGTTCGCGTCTTCCCGATTACATGGTGCCGCGCCGTTTCATATTCCTCAGGGAATTCCCCCTTACCCCCAACGGTAAAGCGGACCGCCGAAAGCTGGCAGAAAAAATTCAATGATTCCATTCACGGATTTCCTTTACTTTGGAATATCCCTTTACGCTCTGGTACCCGCTCTGTTTGCAGGTTTATTCCGACGCGCCTGGAAAACCTGGCTGCTGGTTGCCACCTGCGTCATGTTGGTGGTCCAATATTCTCAATCTCGATGGATTCTCGGCACGGAAGTTCCTGAAATTCTGCTGTTGATCGCCTATGCTGTTCTGCAATGGCTGATCACTTATTCATTCCTGATCGCCCACCGCAAGCAGCCCGGCCGACCGATCTACTATTCCGCTCTTGCTCTCAACCTGCTGCCACTGATCACAGCCAAGTTCCTGCCTTTGTATCTACCAGATTACCCGTTTTTGTTTCTTGGTTTATCCTATGTGACGTTTCGCACCCTGGATGTAACCATAGGAATCCAGGATGGATTGATTAAAGAGGTCAGGCCGCTTCCTTATTTCGCCTACCTCTTATTCTTTCCCACCATCTCCTCCGGTCCGATTGACCGCTGGCGCCGTTTCACGGAGGATTGGAATCGGGACCGCTCACGCGAGCATTTCCTGCAGGATCTCGATGGCGGGATTCACCGCATCTTCACCGGCTTCCTTTACAAGTTCATCCTGGCCGCATTAATCCAGCAATATTGGCTGGATCCTTTGACGGAATCTACTGGTTTCCTTGCCACTCTTTCCTACATGTACGCCTATACCTTTTACCTGTTCTTTGATTTTGCAGGCTACAGCGCCTTCGCCATCGGATTCAGCTACATCCTGGGTGTTCGCACTCCAGAAAATTTCAATCAGCCCTTTCTCGCCCGTGATATCCGTGAATTCTGGAACCGCTGGCATATGAGTCTATCCTTCTGGTTTCGCGACAACATTTATAACCGCTTTATCTATTCAGCCATCAAGGGCAGGTGGTTCAGGAGCAGCCAGACTGCCTCTTCCCTCGGCTATCTTCTCACCATGGGCTTGATGGGATTGTGGCACGGAACAACCTCGTTTTATATTTGCTACGGTCTTTACCACGGGTTCCTCCTGGTGACGACAAGCTGGGCGGATCGAAAATTCAAGAACAACCGCCTGTTGAATTCTCCGGGCATGCTCTGGGTGACAGCTTCAACTCTGATCACCTTTCACTTGGTTGCCTTCGGTTTGTTGATTTTTTCCGGCAGATTGGCGTAGGAAGGAACTTAAAATGACCGCTTACGTGATCGTGGATATCGATGTGAACGACCCGGTTGGATATGAAGAATACAAGAGGCTTGCCCCGCCGGCGGTTCACTTATACGGAGGAAAGTACATCGCTCGGGGAGGGCGTACGGAGGTTCTGGAAGGTGATTGGTCCCCAAAACGGCTGGTCATCCTGCAATTTGAAAGCATGGACCAGGCAAAACGCTGGCTGAGTTCAGAGGAATACAGCGAAGCCAGGGCAATGCGGCATCGTACCGCCCGTTCGAACATGGTCGTGATCGAGGGAACCTGAAAGGTACCGGCTGCCCCAGATGATTCAGCTCTCCAGCCTGATCTATTATCCGATTAAATCCTGCCGCGGGATTGAAATTACGTCCACCCGGATCGAGCGGATGGGATTGGCAAATGACCGCCGCATGATGGTAACTACGGTGGAGGGAGAATTCCTCACACAGCGTGAGCATCCTAAACTGGCGCTGGTCTCGCCCGAATTCATTGGGAGAACAGTAAGATTGTCCGCGCCCGGTTACGATACCATCGATATTCCATTGAAATTGGATGATCCGGTGAAACCCGTTCAAATCTGGAAGTCAAAAAATGTTCATGCAATTGATCAGGGAACACAGGCCGCGGAGTGGTTTTCCAACTTCCTGGAAGCACAGGTCAGGTTGGTGCACTTCGCCCCCGAATTTCGGCGTACTGTGAATCCGGAATTTGCCGTTAGACCAGATGATCATACTGCTTTCGCAGATGGATATCCGATCCTGATACTTTCGGAAGAATCCCTTAATGACTTGAACTCGCGCCTCGAGATCCCTCTGCCGATGGACCGCTTCCGCCCGAATGTCGTGGTGAAGGGAACCGATCCCTACCGCGAAGATACCTGGAAACGCATACGATTAGGAAGCGTCGAGATGGCGATCGTCAAGCCTTGTCCCCGCTGCGTCGTGACGACCATCGACAAACAAACGCTGGCAACCAACCCGGAACCGCTGCGAACGCTGAACCGCTACCGGAAACAGGCTGGCGGAGCCATGTTCGGGCAAAATGCCATTCCTCTGGGGGAAGGGATTCTCGAGGTGGGAATGCCTGTTGAGGTGATCAAATGATGGAAAGATTCCTAATTGACATCCTTGGCTGGGTGGGAGCTGTTACCTTTCTCATTGCCTATTGGCTGGTATCAGCAAGAAGAGTGGAAGGGGATTCCTGGATCTACCAGGGTTTGAATTTTTTCGCCGGGATCCTGTTGATCATCAATACGGTCTATCTTGAAGCTTACCCATCCGCGGCATTGAACATTGCCTGGGCTGGCATTGCCATGGCGACCATCGGCCGCAAGGCCTGGAAGAAACATGGCTGAATTTTCACGCAGGGATTTCTTAAAGCTGGGCGGAGCAGCGTTCCTGGGGATTGCCGCAGGCAGATTCCTGCCACTCGACGATGAGCCGAATTTCACCGCGCCGTTGATCTGGCACGGCAGCCGTAAATTTCGAACCATTGCCTTCACCTATGACGACTGTTATCTTCTACATCGGATGCAGAATCTGGAAGCATTACTTAATCGTTTTCCCTCCTTTCAAGTGACTTTTTTTCCCGTGGGAGCCAAAATCCTCGATCTCGAACGGCAGGATCCGGGGCTCTGGAATCGTCTGGTCGAAAGAGGGCATGAAATTGGCTATCACACATACGACCATGTCAATATCGGAGTCATGTCCCCGGCCGGTGCAATCAAGGATTTCGACAAATGGCAAAAGACATTGAACCAAGTATTGGGACGGGATTACCCTGTGCGATTCGTCCGCCCGACCTATGACATCATCAGTTACACTCTCGACGTCTTGTGCCAGGAACGCGGACTGGTCGCTGCATTATTCTCGATCGGAGGTGGCGGTGATCCACAGGTTGTGGTTCCAGCGATAAAAAAAAGCAAGGGAGGCGACATCGTGCAGATGCACATCCGCTCCCAGGATTACCTCTCCAGCGAGCAGGCCTTCCCGTGGTTGTTGGAAAACGATTGGGAATTGGTGACCCTCAGCCGACTCTACGACGACTACCTTAAAGAAAAGGTCAACCCGAAAGGATGCGAGCACGAATTCGGATCACCCTTGGCTCGGGCATGTCTGGATTAATGGCTTCTACTTGATTGCTGACCCCTTGATCATTTCACAGTAATCGCATCGCGTATTTGTCTGCGAAGAGCGCCGGCTGACCACCCGTGTGCCAGAACAGGACGGTGTCCTTTTTTTGGAAGAAACCCTTGCGAATAAGATCGATCATCCCTGCCGCCGCCCGGCCGGTATACACCGGATCCAACAGCAGGCCCTCGTGATGGGCAAATAAGTGAATCGCTTCGCGCTCCCCCTCACCGAAAACCCCATAGCCTGCCTGGCAGTACGAGTCGTCGGCAAGCACGTCCTCAGGTGAAAACTTTATCCGCTGCCCAAATTTTTCACTGGCTTGTGCAGCCAGGGTGGATACATGCTGCCTTAATTTTCCCGCGGGTTCATCGATACTAATCCCCAGCACCTGGCCTTTGAATTGATGCAGTCGCTTACCCAGTACCAGACCTGCATGCGTGCCACCTGAGGATGTCCCAAAAACAATCCAATTCACATCCACCTTTTGCCGAGAGAGTTCTTCCATGGCAAATGTATATCCCATTACGCCGGTTGCGCTGGATCCGCCATACGGCACTAGATAAGGATTCTTCCCAGCTGCCCGGGCTTTTTCAAAGGTTTCCTGCAAAACCCGGTCGCGATCGTTCCTCTCGCGAACCAGGACGATATTCGCACCGAAAAGCTGGTCGAGAAGATAATTCGCCGAAATTTGTTCGGGCGCTTCCCCATTCAAAACCAGGGTGCATTCAAATCCAAAGCGTGCCGCTGCCGCAGCGGTTTGACGACAGTGATTGGATTGGATCGCGCCGGCAGAAATGAGCGTGTCCGCACGCTGTTCGCGCGCTTCGGCGATCAGGAATTCCAGCTTGCGGGTCTTGTTCCCTCCAAAGGCGAGGCCGGTCTGATCGTCGCGCTTGACGAATAGGCGCGGACCACCAAGAATCTTCGATAAACCCGGCAGTTCTTCTATGGGAGTCGGCAGATGGGCAAAGCGAACTCTTGGAATGGACATCAGGCACCTCCAACAATCTGTCGTGTTTGTTGACGACCCCGCAATCTCATCAAATCCAAAACCCTCGGCATGACCTCTGAATACATTTTGTACCAAAGGGGATTTGGAGCAAAATCAAAAGCCCCCAGAGTGCGAACCACTTTCCCTCCAAGGCCGTCCTTGAAGCGAAATACACCCCACAGCGGGTCATGCTCATTAAATACTTTTCGTGCACCCCAAAGATCGTACCTGTCACATCCGCGGGATTTGGCGATCTTTATCGCCTCCCACTGCAGGAGATACGTCGGCATTTTCTCCCTGTGCTCCTCCGTGGACATTCCGTACACATAATATGCCCGTGCTCCGAAAAGGAATAGCATCAGACCTGCCACTGCCTTTCCTTCCACTTCGGCGACCAGGGGGAGCATCGTCGGCTGCCGGCTGAGCATGAACGTGCGCCAGACCGCCATGTAATATCCCTCATCCCGTATGACGAAGCCATCGCGCACCGAAGTATTCGCATACATGCGATACAACATCCGCATATCGTCTAAATTTCCCATCCGTACGCTTACACCCTTCCTGCCTGCCAATCGAATGTTGTAGCGGGTCTTCTGTTTCATCTGCGCAAGCAGTTGCTCGCTGGATGGGGTGAGATCGATAAGAACCGTATTTCTGAATTGCACCTGATCCTTCGATTCCATCCATCCAAGTTGAACCAGGTCAGAAAGCACGAACTGGCCGGCCGGATAATCGAGGTCATCCTGCTCGCCGGGTAATCCGGTTCCCACTCGCACCTCTGGATCGATCTTCAAGAAGACCGCCCCCTGCGAATGTGCGAAGCCTTGAATATCCGTCAACACACGCATCCGCAAAGTTGCGTCATCCCAATTCATGAGCGGACCCTTGGGAGCGTAGAGAATTGACAAACGGGCGGCAAATCCTCGCGAAATCACCTGCCGTTTCAAAACCATGCAAGCCGCAGTGACCGATCCGGATTTGGCGATCCAAATTAAGGGCTGGGACGTCCACCCGAACTGCGACTTGATTTGTGCCCACTCCCAGGTCTGGAGGAAATGCGGGTCGGGCAGACCCAGGATTATCCGATTCCACTCTTCGCCGGATCCACTAAAAGTCTGCATCATCCGCTTTCGCGCCCGGCCATTCGCCATAAATAGAATTTGTACATGATGGGATTGTACACTCGATCGAGGGCTTGAACCGACCGCTTCAAGGTCCCTCCAAAGCCGCGCTTGAAGCGATACACGCCCCACAATCCGTCGATTCGAGTTTCGAAATTTGCCTCAAGCACGCTTTCTTCTTCGTCCGGCACTCCCCACAAGTCATACGTTACACAGCCTCTGCCTTTTGCCCATCGGATCGCCTCCCACTGCAAAAGATAAGTGGGCATGCGGTTTCTCTGCATGTCATTGGACGCACCATAGACATACCACGCGCGGTCTCCGTGGGCAAAAACCATGAGCGACGCCAGGGGAATTCCTTCATATTCTGCAAGCAGCAATTCGCACTTTCCCCCTGGATGAAACAAGTGATATGCCCGCTCGTAATATTGGCGAGAATGCACTCCAAAGTGATCCCGGACGCCTGTCATCCGGATCATTTCGGTAAAAGCTGGGAGATCCTCCCAAGGGCGAACGCCAACTCCCTTTTTTTCGGCCAGCCGAATGTTGTAACGGCATTTTTGTTTCATGCCGGCCAGGAGTTGATCCTCCCGGGTTTGAATATCCAGCAGGATGGTCCTTGGAGGCTGGATGTTGTAACGACTCAAGACACAGGAGCCGGGGACCGGCCGGCGATGCGGTTCCCATAGGTCAGGTTCGATCTTCAGAAAGATTGCGTGTTTTTCCCTGCAAATACGATCCACCTCCAGCCAGAATCGATCACCGAGGTCGAAAAGCCGCTGGCTAGGAACCGGTTTCGGCAGGTAGGCGAATGTCATTCCAAGCGGCAGCCGGCGAAAGAGGATCTGAATCCCGAAATCATCGTTCAGGATGAGTCGCACAGCCTCCCACCCAAACGCGGATTTCAATTCACCCCACTCACCCAGTTGAAGCAGATGGGCATTCGGGCGGTGTTCCACGAATTGCCCCCATTCGGAAAGGGACACAGCGGTCATGTTTGGACTGTCGGTCAGATGACCGAGGTAATGTCCTGCGGAGGATTGGAACGAACGGACGCCGAGGGGATGGATTCGTCCAACAATCGGATTAAACTGTCTGTCTCGGATTGACGTGCAAGGTGGGCCAATTGTTCGACCACACGCGCAAGGGAAGCACCATCCACCTTCTCCTCCTCGGTCGCTCGAAAGATCTCGCGATGCGGAGTCGGCTTGAACTGCGTCCCGGCCTCCCAGAGATCTTCGCGTAATTTTTCCCCCGGTCGTATGCCGGTGAAGGCGATCTCGATATCGCGATGCGGCTCCAGGCCGGATAGTCGGATCAGATCCTCCGCCAAATCCAGAATCCGAACCTGTTGGCCCATGTTCAACATATAGACTTCCCCGCCTTCACCCATCCCCGCAGCCTGTAACACGAGGTGCACTGCTTCCGGGATGGTCATGAAGTAGCGATGCATTTCAGGGTGGGTCACGGTGACCGGACCGCCGCGTGCAATCTGGTCTTTGAAAAGGGGAACCACACTGCCGCGGCTGCCAAGGACATTTCCAAAACGCACGACGGAATACGCCCTTCCACTCCGATGAGCGGCATCCAGTACGACCATCTCCGCCAATCGCTTGGTAGCTCCCATGATGCTGACCGGCCGCACAGCCTTGTCGGTGGAAATGAGCACCAGACGCTCGACTCCGTGAAGATTCGCCGATTCGACCACGTTGCGGGTTCCAAGGATATTGTTGGTGATCGCCTCCTCGACATTCGATTCCATCAGTGGAACATGCTTATGCGCCGCGGTGTGGAAGACGACCTGAGGCCGATGGACCTTGAAAATTTCCTGAATCCGCTCCAAATCGCGTACATCGGCGATGACCGGCTGGATCAGTAGCAATGGAGAATTTTCCTTGAGCTCCAGAAGGGATTCAAATATGCTGTTTTCCCCATGCCCCAGAAGCACCATACTCGCCGGCGACCAGCGTGCGATCTGCCGGCAAATTTCACGCCCGATGGAACCTCCGGCGCCGGTGACGAGAATCCGCCTGCCCTTGAGAATGCTGCCGATGAGCCGGTCGTCGATCGTCACCGGTTCGCGGCGGAGCAGGTCGGTGATATCCACCTCGCGCAAACGGTTGACGCTGACTTTCCCGCCGATCAATTCATAAATACCGGGCATCGTTCGTGAGGGTATTCCCTTCCGCCGGCAGTTGTCATTGACCAGGCGGATGATGTTTCCCGGCGCGGAGGGTATGGCAATGATGACCTCATCCACCGGCTGGACATTCAGGACGTCCGACAAGGAATCCACTTTGCCGATCACCGGCACGCCGTAGATTTCCTGGTTTTGTTTGGAAGGATCGTCATCGAGGAAGCCGATGGGATTTAGATTTAGGAGTGAGGACTTCTGCAGCTCGCGCGCGACCAATGCTCCCGCATCGCCGGCTCCGACGATCAGGGCGCGTTTGGCTGAATCCCTGCGTGGAGAGAGAGGCTGTTCGGCCAGGATTCGCAGAGCCAATCGCGATCCACCTACAAGGACCAGCGAAAGCAGCCAGTCGATCCCGAGCGCCGAACGTGGCATGCCGGGTTGGATCCATCCAAAATTGACCAATACCAGCATCAGGCCGGAGGACAGGACCGAAGCCGTCGTGACCGCAACAGTGATCAAGCGCAGTTCATTCGTACTCGCATACACCCACAGGCGTCGATACAATCCAAAAATATAATATACCGGAATCTTGACGACCAGGGCGATCGCGCACATAACCAGCGCTGCCGGGAAATAGAATGGCAGCTGACTGACGTCCAACCGCAGCGCAAAACTCCCCAATACCGACACCAGGACCAGGAGGATATCGCCAAAAAGGACCACTCGATTGCGTACGTGAGGGCGACCAGGAGTTGATCTAACCATGGGTGGATGTGCCGGCGCGCATGGCTTCCAGGGCTTCGATCAATCCCAATTCGAGGCCGATCGAGGCTTTGAAACCGAGCAGCGCCGAAGCCTTTACGGGAGCTCCTACGGAATGATAAATGTCTCCGGCACGAGTTTCTTCATGGATATGCCGCGGGGCATCGGGCAGGATCCGATACAACGCGTCCAGGAGATCCAGAATAGTCGTCTCGCTGCCTGTGCAGATATTAAATACCTGTCCAGCGGCGGCGGGATGTCGGGAGGCGATCAAATTTGCTCGAACGACATCATGGACATTGATTAAATCGCGTGTCTGTAAACCATCTCCAAAGACAATTGCCGGCTGACCATCCAGCATGCGGCGGATGAATATGGGTATCACTGCGGCGTACATTGAATCCGGTCGCTGTCTAGGTCCGTATACATTGAAATAGCGCAAGGCAGTGACTTCAAGATCCAGAATATTGGTATACAGTTCCGCCAGCATCTCATCCATGTGTTTCGAAAGGGCATAGGGGGATAGAGGACGGAGCGGAGTCTGTTCCTCAAGCGGCAATAGGTCGGTATCTCCATAGACCGCGGCGCTCGAGGCGATCACCACCCTTTTAACTCCCGCATGTTTCGCCATATCCAACAACCGGGTTGTGCCATTTACATTCACATCGAAGCATTCAATGGGTCGCAGCAAGGATTCGGGGACCGATACAAACGCCGCTTCGTGAAAGATAATGTCGATCCCCTGAACAGCGCGTGACACAGCTTCGATGTCCCGCAGATCCCCCTCGATCAATTCAACTTTCATCCCCGACAGGTTTTCCGGTTTTCCAGTCGAAAAGTCATCCAACACCCGAACGTCTTCTGCAGCATCGAGCAACGCTCGTACAATATGGGATCCGATAAAACCGGCCCCGCCGGTGACAAGATGTCTCATCTAACGGCCAGTTCTCCTTAATACCGTCCCGACGGTGCGCAATACGATCTGAAAGTCCATGCCCAACGTGCGGTGTTTGATGTAATACAAATCGTATTCGAGTTTTACGGCGGTTTCTTTCACATTGGCCACATATCCATAATTGATCTGTGCCCAGCCGGTCAGGCCGGGCTTGACCAGCAGCCTGGCCCGGTAGAAGGGAATTTGCTTCTGAAATTCCGCCACCAATTCCGGCCGCTCCGCCCGGGGACCGACCAGGCTCATCTCGCCACCCAGCACATTCAGGAATTGAGGCGTCTCATCCAGCCGTGTCCGGCGCAGGAAATTCCCGACACGTGTGACCCGAGGATCGTTTTCCAATGCCAGCCGGACTTCCCCATCCGCTTCGGCATTCTGTGCCATCGTGCGAAATTTGCGAATGGTAAAGATCCTTCCCCCCCGACCGAGTCGTGTCTGGGCATAGAATATTGGAAAACCGCTTTCGATCGCGATCGCCAGTGAGGTGAGCGGGAGGATCAGGGCGAAAATGAACAACCCCACCAGGGCTCCCGCCACATCCATCAGTCGTTTGATTAATTCATACACACCGCTCACCCGCACCTGATCCACGAACGAGCGAATCACCCAATCGGATTCCAGATGTTCGATCGGCACCCGGCCAGTTAATTCCTCGTACATGATCTGCATGCGGATGACCTCCACCCCCTGCTCCTGGGCATCCAGCACATTCTGAAAGGTCTCACCTTTGATCTCACCGTTGATTGCGATAACGATATCCGTGAGGCGGTGTCGATCGATCAGTGAGAGCAGGGAAGTACTTGTGCCCAAAACAGGAACCTTGTGGTAGGACTTGTCTTGTTTTCTGGGGTCATCGTCAATATAGCCCACCAGCTTAAAAGGCGGTGGACTGAGCTTGCGGTAGATCTCCAAGAGCGAATGACCCGCCTTGCCGGCCCCCACGATCGCCACCCTGCGCAGCAGACCGGACGTGGTATAGATACGGATGTAGATGGCGCGCCACCCCAAAGTCAGAAAAAAAGCCAGGACCAGAAAGACTCCCACGGCGATACGTGGGAGCGAGTTGGGATCCAGATTGATCGTAAAGAGAAGGGAATAGCCAAGCAATCCGACAATCGGAGCCGCCACGATCCCCCTCAGGGTTCGACGCCAACTGGCAGAGGTGTGTGGATCGTAGGAGTCAACCATCAAAAGCAGCCAGACCAGTGGAAGCAGGTAGAACCAGAATGGAACCTGGATGCTGATCATCCGCGCCGCGCGACCGGGAGTCAGGCCGCTTGCGATCAGCTGGTATAGCAGATATTGGTACCAGATATAAATGGATGCAACCATCGCGCTGGAAGCCGCGATCAAGTCGCCGATAAGCAGGATGGTAAGCTGCTCGCTGGGTCGCAGGCGAATGGTGGGGCGAGAAATGTCAGCCATGATCCCGAACCATGCTTTGGGTCATACTCCAAAGAAAACCAATCCCCCAGGAAAAGTGCATGATCATCATGGCGATGGGCATACCCAAGGAGAGGGGGATTTTATTCCTCTTAATAGCACTCACAATTCCAGCCCCCGCCAGCACCAGGAAATAGACAAGGATTTGCACACCCAGCAAATGGACCGCCGGCACAAACCATAAGGATAACACACTCAATCCAAGCATGGTCGCCACAAACACGGGGGGTAAGGCCTGCCTCCACCGCAGCGTATGTGGGTACCGGCGCAGCATGCGAAACTTCCAATATCCATATCGCCAGTATTGTTTGGCGAGTTCTCCAAAGGTGCCGCGTGCAAAATAGACGGACCGGATCGTTGGATCGAGCCACACCAAGCCACCGGCTTCGCGTACGCGCACATTAAATTCGTAATCCTCATTCGTCAAAAGGGATTCATCGAAATAACCTACCCGGTCGATCAAGGACCGTTTGAATGAACCAAAAGGAACGGTATCCACCGCGCCCTCTATCGCATTCAAACGATACATGGCATCACCAGCTCCCAATGGATGGGCGGCTGCCTCTGCGATCCCCTCGGCAATCCATGTCCCCGCTCCGGCCCGAATATCCCACACGCCTCCGATGTTATCCCCTTTCTTCTTTTGGTGTGCTTCCACACAGCGTTGAACATACTCAGGAATGGGTATGGAATGCGCATCAAGGCGGATCAGGATTTCTCCACTGGCCTGCCGAATTGCCTGGTTCAACCCTGCAGGGATGGAGTTACGTGTATTCTCCACAAGGATAAGATGCAATCCGGCATGCTCCCTCTGAAATTGACGTACCACTTCAAGAGTCTTATCCGTGGATTGTGCGTCTGAAAGGATCAGCTCCAGCTTTTCCATCGGATAGGTCTGGGAGATGATCGATTCAAGCAAATGACGGATGGTTTTCTCCTCATTGCGACAAGGTACGATGATGGAGACAGGAATGGTCATGGTCAATGGTTTCAAATCTGTCCCCCAAGAAAAATGTCAGGTCCTTGCAGTGGAGGAATCCCTTGAATTCTGCCTCAGTGGAAGGGCGACTTCAAAGCAGGTCCCCTTTTTCGGCTGACTTCGGACGGTAATTCTACCACCATGAGCCAGGACGATTTCCTTCGCGATCGACAGGCCCAAGCCTGTTCCATGCCCTTCCCCGCCGCCTCGGGCTGAATCCGCCTGGTAAAAACGATCGAATATTCTGGATTGGATCTCTTCCGATATTCCTTTGCCGGTATCGGCAACCATCACGATCAACGAATCCGCACTGGGAACCGCCCGCACGGAAATTTTTCCTCGGGGAGGTGTGAATTTCACGGCATTATCAATGAGATTTGTGAATACTTGTGCGATCCTCTCACCATCGGCAAGAATCCCGGGTAGACCGGGAGGGACATCCAGGAGGATTTCAACGCCGGCGGTCTTCGCCTGAGGAAGAAATTTTTCCCTTGCTGCACGCAATAAATCCGACATATCCACCGGAACCATGGTCAGGTCGGCAATCCCTCCATCCAATTTGGCAAGATCCAATAAATCAAGAACCAACCGGTACATGCGGGTCGATTCCGAATGAATCACCTGGGCAGCCTGCCTTAATTCTGAGTGGGAGGTTGCAGTCCCATCCAAGATTGCCTGCGAGAAGCCCTGGATCGAAGTCAGCGGGGTTCTTAATTCGTGCGAAACATTCGCGACAAAATCGCGTTGTGATTTCTGGCTGTTTTGAACGCGCCGAACCATGGAGTTAAATGCGCGCGTCAAAGACCGGACCTCTTGCGGTCCCTCGGGAGTAAAAAGATTCACCTCCACATTCGGGAGGTCGCGCGTCGAAGATACAATCCTCTGCAGCGGGTTCGCCACGGAGCCGGAGATCGCAAAGGCGGCGACCATGGACAAAACCAGGCCTGCCAGGCCTCCCCAAAGAATCGACGGCAGGATGTCGTCCGCGAAAATATTCAAGATGGACACCCGCGGTCGTTGCGTGGCAACCATAAGGTAAGACCCATCCGCCAGTTTTTCCCCGGAATACAACCATACGGTTCCGTTGGAATCCCGAACAAAAGGGATCGTCCGTCTGACAAGCCGTTTGCCCGGAAATGGGATGGCCGGTGCGGTGCCCATCTGAGTGTCAAAAAGAAGATCGTTTTGATTCGAATAATACAGGATGCGCACTGCCTGATCCTTCGCGAACTGGTGGATGCGAGAGTCCTCCGCGAGAATTTGCTGAATCCTTTCTTTTTGAAGGATCGCAGCCTGCGTCTTTCGTAATTTATCGAATGACTGGCGATACACAAGGGGATTTTGAACGAGATAGATGACGATGAATATCGCGACAACGCTCAAGGCGGTGAAAACCACCAATGCGTAGCTCAACCACAGCCGGGCTCGCAGGGAGTCGAACATCAGAGCACGAATTTGTAACCCACCCCGGTAACGGTTTCGATTCTCACCGAAGCCCCCTCAAGTTTCTTGCGCAAGTGGGCAATATGCACATCGACGGTGCGGGTTTGACCGTAGAATTCAAATCCCCAAGCCATTTCAAGGAGCTGCTCACGCGTAAAGACCCGCCCGGGTTGCCCGGCCAAAGTAAGCAGAAGGTCGAATTCCTGAGCGCGAAGATGAAGCCGCTGGTCACACAGGCTGACCTCGCGCGAACCTGGATCGATGGTCAGATCTCCTCGATGGAGGAGTTTTCCAACCGTCTTCCGGCCTGTTCCACTCCGGCGCAATATGGCTTTGACCCGTGCAAGCAGCTCGCGAGGATTGAAGGGTTTGGAGAGGTAATCATCCGCCCCAAGTTCAAGGCCAATGATCTTATCGACATCCTCGTCTCGCGCGGTCAGCATAATGATTGGAGTATCGTTTCCCACCGATCGCATCCTGCGGCACACTTCCAAGCCATCGAATCCAGGCAGCATGACATCCAATACAACCAGGGCCGGCTTGTGGCTATGGACTGCATCGAGAGCAGAGGGTCCATCCGGTACGGCAAGGATTCGAAAACCGTCTCGCTCCAGGTACAGGCGCGCTAACTGAACGATGGAAGGTTCATCGTCCACCACCAGGATCAACTCGTTTGCCATGATCGAATTATTCTTCAGTCGATTAAGGCAAAAGCCTCGATTTCAATCAATGCACCCTTGGGAAGCCCCACCACGGCAACCGTACTGCGGGCCGGCGGGGATTCTCCAAAGAATTCGGCGTATATGGTGTTCATCCGCGCAAAGTCATTCATGTCCTTTAAAAACACCGTTGTCTTGATCACCTGCTTCAAATCGGAACCCCCGGCAATGAGCACCTGTTGCAAATTCTTCAAGGCTTGTCGTGTCTGATCCTCAATTGTATCGGAAATCAATTCGCCGGTTGCGGGGTCCAACCCGACCTGACCGGCGGTGTAGAGTCCATATTTTGTCTTGATCGCCTGCGAGTAAGGACCGATCGCTTTTGGAGCCTTGTCTGTGTGAACGATTTGTCGAGACATCATCACCTCTCATATGCAGGAATGACCTATGAAATTCGAGTTTTTTGAAAGTATACAACTGTTAAGGAAATCGTTCAACCGTTCTCGCATGCGAATGAACAAGTAAGAGGATCCACCGAGATTCGCTTTTTCCCGCGTCTCGGTGAATCCTAGTTTTCCATTGCAGATTATGTCCCGCGTGTGTCCGGACTCTCGATCGCGGGTGCGTTCTGCCTGCGGAAAGCCTTGAGCGCCTCAACCAGCTTCTTGAACGAACCATCCATGACTGTTTTCAATTCCTGCATTTTCGATCGCAATTCTTCGATGGTGTCCCTGGCTTTTTCGGGATCCGTCACCTTGCCCTGTGCATCAAATCCCTGGTGTGAATTTACGATTCCTTTCACGCTTTCGTAGATCGGCCGGGCGGATTTCAAATTCTCCTGGTATGCATCCAGGGCGTCCTGAAGCGCGGCTACATCCTTGCCGTTTTCGGCAGCCTGATCGATCATCGATTGGATTTTCTGATGCCGGGTGTCCATTCCTTCAAAAACCTTGCCCATCCGTTCGTAAATCCGCAACTGGCGTTTCCAGACGAATTCCAACCGCTCGTCCGATAATTTCCCTGGCTGAGGTGGATTTTCATCCTGGGCAAAAACAGGTCCGGTGGGAACCACCACCAGCACGAGCGCAACGAGGCACACTCCCAATAACATTCTTATCGTAACGGGTTTTTTCATCGTAGACCTCCTTCTGGCTACGATTGGAATTCTAGATCCTCCGGGTAACCCAGGTGTGACGCGGCTGTAAAAAAGTTGTAAAACCTGCTACACTCTTTTAATGGCGACCATGGTCAGGTCATCTGAACGAGGCATGGGATCGGTGAAATGGTTCAAGTTTTCTTCGATTTGATCGAGCACCCCTTGCGCAGCAGAGGAGCGGACGGTGGACAGAACCTCGACCAATCGGTTTTCTCCAAACAGCTCTCCGTCGGGAGAAAAGGCTTCAGTGAGTCCATCCGTGTACAAGAGAAGCACATCCCCCGGCTGCATCTCGATCCGTCGCTGCTTCAAATCTGCACGTTCCACAACGCCAAGGGCTATTCCGGTGCGAGTGAGCTTCTCCAGCGCGCCGTCCCC
>VGNF01000041.1 GCA_016866195.1 Chloroflexota bacterium
GGGGCCCGAACCCATGATTACGATGACGCGGTCCGGTGTTTGGTGTCCGAAGTAATCGAAAAGGTTGTACTGGCGGCCGGTGATCTTGGCGAACTTGTCCATGGCTTCCTGTGTGATGGAGGGAGCCGCGGAGTAATAAGGATTCGAAGCCTCGCGCATCTGGAAGTACACATCCGGGTTCTGTGCGCTGCCGCGCAGCACCGGGTTTTCCGGCGAAAGCGCGCGGGCGCGGTGGGCGCGAATCAGATCGCCATCGATGAAGGTTCGAAGTTCCTCGTCGCTCAGCTGGAAGATTTTGGCCACTTCGTGTGAGGTCCGGAATCCGTCGAAGAAATGCAGGAATGGGACACGAGACTTGAGCGTGGCGGCCTGTGCGATCGCGGCAAAATCCTGCGCCTCCTGCACCGAGCCCGAGGCAATCATGCCCCAGCCCGTCTGGCGTACCGCCATCACGTCCTGGTGGTCTCCGTAAATGGAAAGGGCGTGGGCGGCGATGGCGCGCGCCGCCACGTGGAAGACGGTGCTGGTCAATTCTCCCGCGATCTTGTACATGTTGGGGATCATCAGCAGCAATCCCTGTGATGCAGTAAACGTGGTGGTCAGCGAACCGGTTTGAAGCGCGCCGTGGACCGCGCCGGCCGCGCCGCCTTCGGATTGCATTTCCACAACCAGAGGGACAGTGCCCCAGATGTTCTTTTGTCCCTTTGCGGACCATTCGTCTGAAAATTCCCCCATCGCAGAGGAAGGTGTGATCGGGTAAATGGCGATGACTTCATTGAGACGGTGGGCAACACTTGCCGTGGCTTCGTTCCCGTCGATCATGATGACAGGCTGTTTCATCTAAATGGCTCCTTTGTATTCAGGCAAAAGCCGGGTATTGTCCTCAACTAATAAGTGTATTCCCCCTGAGATCGGGCGATAAGTACTATATTGCATGAAAAGACCTGCGGCTTGTCATGATTTAGGACAAATCACCGCAGGTTTGGAAGAATTACCGCGAAGTGAGGTGAGGTTGGGTTATTCGAGATACGATTTCGCCAGCAACATTGCAGCCAGCGATTTTGCATCCGGCATTTCCCCGCGCATGGCCCTCGCCATAGCCTCGTGCACAGGGATTCGCACCAACGACAGAAATTCATCTGCATCCGCTTCGAGGGGATTGTGCGTTAAATCGGTTGCGATAAACACAACCATGAATTCCGTCGAATACCCCGGCGCGAGGAAGAATTCCCCGACTTTCTTCAAAGATCCAGCCTGCATGCCGGTCTCCTCGCGGATTTCGCGGGCGGCACACGCATCATAAGGTTCATCTCCATCACGCGTACCGGCCGGCAGTTCAAGCAGGTCTGTTCCAGCGGCGTGCCGATATTGGCGAACGAAGAGCAGGTTCCCATCGCTGTCCATGGGTATCAGGATGACCGAACCTCCGTGTTCCACGATGTCGAATTTGGTCTCGCGTCCATCCGGCGTCTTCATGTAGTCCCGACGGATCTTGAACGCCTGCCCCTCGAAGAGAGGTTCCGATCGGATCAGTTCGAATGACATGAGCTTGTCCCTTCATTAAAAAAAGCCCAAGCGGAGTGCCTGGGCTGGATGAGCGGATTCAGTTTATGGGATCTTCAGGGACTGCCCGGCTGTCAGGTCCGCGGAAACGGTCAATCCGTTTGTGGAGGCCAGTACGGCCGGATCGACATCCCCGTACTTGCACGCCACGCTGTAGATGGTTTCATCGGAGGAGAGGACCGAATACGTTGTGGGATGCGCGGCAAGTGCACGGGTGCCGGGGAAGGTTCCACTTTGTGGAATCTTGAGCGTGGTGCCGGGAAGATAAAGAACGCCGCTGCTCAGGCCGTTCATCGAAAGCAGGTCATCGGGATCGACGTTGAAGCGGCGGGCGATGCAATATGGGAATTCACCCGATTGAAGTGTGTAAGTGGACGGCCGTACGCCCGGCGGGATGGGCGTGGCCGTGGGTCCGCCGGGTGTGACGGTGGTGGAGACCGCTACCGCGGTGGTGGCGACAATATTCGCATTGGTTGGAGTACCGGAGGTGGGAGTCGGTGTGGAGGAACCGCCGGTCACAACAACAGTTCCCGTTCCGGTCGTGACCGTTTGTGGAGTGAGTGGAGTGCCGGTGGCGCCACCGGCAGCTGCCGTTTGAGCCGCAGCCGTCTGCCTGGCGAATTCCTCAATCATCGCCATGGGATTTTCAACGGAGGGAAAGGGTGAAACGAACAATCCCGTTGAAATTAACGTTGGCGTTGAAGCCGGAGGTGTGGATAAAGACACTTCACAGGCAGTGAGCAGCAAGGAGATGGTGATAAAAAGAATGACTGCCTGCAAGACTCGCTGATGGTTTCTCATGGAATCTCCTCTTTCACCGGTTTCAAGAGGTGATGGTAGCACATGACCATTGATGCGTCAAGCCGCGCCTTTGGAAAAAGGCAAATTTATATGAAAGGACCGCCCCTTCTGTACTGAAGGAACAATTCGTTTAAGCAGATGGCCTTGATCAAACATGCATCAACTCCGGCGCGCGGCCAGCAGGGTAATATCATCGAATTGGATCCCTGCGGAGATAAATTGATGCAGTTCCAATTCGACCGATTTGATTAATGCAGGGGCGGAAGCGGGGTCTTGCCGAAGGATGGCGAGCAGGCGGTCACGGCCGAAGAAATCCCCATGCGGATCACTGGCTTCGAGCACCCCATCGGTGTAGGCAAAGAATACATCACCTGATATCAATTTCGTTTCACGCACATCGAATCGGTAATCTCGAATCGCCCCCACAGCGGGTCCGGTCTTATGAAGCACTTCACGCACTTCGCCGGACTGAAGGATAAATGGTGGTTCGTGTCCACCATTGACGTAGAAAAGTCTGCCATCCAGGGGATCGAGGATTCCGATGAAAATAGTTGCGAACATTCCGCTCTCCCCGTGTGTTTCGGCGATGTAGTTGTTTGTCAGCGATATGGTGCGTTGGAGGCGATCGGCTGGCGCGCGCTTCGAATCCGCGGGTGTGGAATGTTCGAAGTATTCCAGGTTGGACGCCGCCCGGATCAGGCTGCGGAAGAGGGTCATGAATAGCGCAGCGCCGACACCCTTGTCGCATACATCTGCTATGACAAGGCCGACGGTTCCATCCGGCAATTCGAAGGCGTCATAGAAATCTCCGGCGACTTCGCGCGCCGACCTCAGCGAGGCGGTGATCTCCCAGCCTTCCACAAGCGGAAGCGCCTGCGGCAGGAACCCAGCCTGGATCTCGCGGCCGATTTCAAGTTCGCGCTCGAGCGCCTCGCGATACTTCTTCTCCTGGTCCCACAGGCGCGCGTTCTCGAGGGCAACACTCATCGAACCGGCGACAGTAGTCAAAAGTCGCACTTCTGATTCGCTGAAGGCATGTTCGCGATCGATGTCCTGCAGGGATATCGCCCCCTTGACCTCCGCATCCACGATCAGGGGTACGATCAGCCATGACTTGGCAGGTTCGGTTCCAGGGATGGTCCGCATTCCCAGGCGGCTGCTTGCCTCCTCCATGTTTTCGTTGATCACCATCGGTTGTTTGGTTTCGTCGAGGTATTGCTGAAGGCCAGGCAAGGGAGGCATCGGTGGGGAATAAATTCTACGACTTTTTTCGATGAGGTAATGCAGGTGCATCAAATTTGCCGGACGATCCAACGAGCCGATGGCAACTACCTGCGAGCGAAAGATTTCGTGGAGCTTGTCCCCGACGAGGTCATAGATGGCCTGTAATTCGAGTTTGGACGCCAGACCTTGTTGCACGCTGTTAATAATAGCCAGCTCGGCATTGCGTGCCTCGGTCTCACGCAACAGACGCTGGGTTTCATCGAACAGACGGGCGTTCTCTATCGCCACACTCATGCTATTGGCCAGCGTCTGCAACAGCCGCATATCCGTGACGGTGAAGGCATTTTCACGGTCAAGATCCTGAATTGAAATAATGCCCTTTACCCTGCCTTCCACCACCAGCGGAACGAACAAGGCTGATTTTGGCCATACGCCGGTGAGTAAAGGATTGTTGTATTGAGCCGCCAGATCCACGAAATTCTCATTGATCAGCAGCGGCTGTCGGGCTTTGATGACATGCAGCCGGATTCCGTAGGGTTCCCGTGGGGAGAACACACTTCGATCCCCCTTCTCATAGGAATACGGCATGAAGATCAAATTGGCCTCCGGATCGTAGGCCACGATATCTATGACCTGGACATTGAACACCTCGCGCACTTTTTCGCCGATCAGGTCGTAGATGGCTTGCAGGTCCAGCTTGGAAGCCAGCCCCTCCTGCACGCTGTTGATGATCTGCAATTCCGCATTGCGTTGGCGCGTTTCGTCAATTGCGCGGGCGCGGGTCAGGGCGACAGCAATGTGCTGCGCAACGAATTCGAGCAATTGGACATCGGGGTCTCCATACCGAATACCTTTCCGATAACTTTGGATGGTCAACATGCCAATGACCTGTCCGCTCATTTTGAGTGGCACACCGACCCAATCCACCGCCATTGTTCCCCCCGGCGTGTATTTCCCGCTCTGTTTTCCCTGCTCGATCTCCATTCCTGAGAGATGGAGTGTCTCCCCCGTTCGTAGGACATGTGCTCGCAGGGATTTGGAATAATCCTCCAGCTTACTGGGGGGTGGGGGCAGATCGCCGGCTTCGTCGGCGAAGTACGGGGAGGTGATCACCTGCGTGGCAGGGTCATACAATGTTACATAGAAGTTCCTGGCGTACATCAATTCCCCCACGATCTCGTGCAGTCGTTTGTAGAAAACCTGCATGTCAGAGAGTGCACTGGCTGCGTCCGCAATCTCATACAAGGCCTTCTGAATCCTGATCTGGCGCCTCGAATCAATCGCAGGACGCTTCTTCCTGCCCGGAGCTTCTCGTTTCGCGCCTGCTTTCTTAACGATCCTGCCTGCGGGGGGCTTTATCTGTGCCATGCCCGATGCTCCTCTCTGATGCAGCCACAGCCAGTGTACAGGCTTGCAGAAAGGAAGTCAATGGATGGTTGCGTAGTCAGGTAGGGAACGATTTCACGAATGCGCGAATATTCGCCATGGAAGATTGCGGAACCAGATCACAGCCCGGCCACAGGGCGTCCACACCGCTTTCCCTGGCAAGCCGCGCCGCTTCCATGATCGATCCCTCGTCTCCCTGCCAAAGTGTCTGGACTGGATCGAGATTGCCGAACAACAGGGTCTCCCTCAATAACGAGCGAGAGGCAGCCAGGTTGTTGGTCTGATCGACGGAAATGGCATCTGCGCCTGTTTGGGCGAGCAGGGGCATCGAGGAATTTGTATTTCCACAGACCGATACCACTGTCGGGTGTGCCAGTTTTCGATTTAGGTCGGTCAAGGCAGGCAGGACAAATTGCTCAAATTTCGCAGGTCCGATGAATCCCGGCGACCCTCCCATTTCGTGGATGGTGATGAAGTCCGCGCCCGCCGTTCTGTAGGCCGTGCCGATCGTTGCCACCAGAGAGGAAAGCCGCATCAATGCCACGGTCACTGCCGAGGGGTCCTTTTTCATTTCCATGAACAAGGATACCGGATCGCACAGGTACAGGAGCAGAGTATAAGGGCCGGGGAGCATCCCGGAAATGACGATCTCACTGCCAACGTCGTGCTTCACCAATCCGATCGCTTCACAGATCAGGGGAATCCTTCCCTGCTTCAACGTCTGAATGTCATCGAATTCGATCTCTTTCACGCTTTGCGCCCATGGGCGATGGACCTGGGGAAATTGATCATCCCCGGGTTCAGGGTAATTGAGCTTTGCGCCGAGCGCCTCGGCTGGGGCGCACAGGTCCAATGGCAAAGCAGCGGATGGCATTCCGGTAGTGCGGAAAGTGCTGGTTGCCGCCCCGGCCATCTTCTGGGAGTTGTGATGTACCTCATGCAGGGACAATCCCTCCTGTTTGAGTCCTTCCAGAGTGATATGAATCAACCCGCTGAAAGCGGGTTGAGTGTCAATTTCCTTGCCGGCTAATAGATCGAGAATTTTTTCTCGCATGTGCTCTGTCATGTGGAACTCGCCGGGTCGATACTAATTTCCCTGTGGTTGGCTCTTGACCGCCTCCACGATCGCGGCGATGTGTTCTGCTGTGTTGCCGCAGCATCCACCGACGACCCTGGCGCCCAGTTCTACGTACTTGCGCGAGTAGGCTGCCATGTCCTGCGGGCTCATGTCGTAGATTCCCTGTTCGGTTTGGATGTCCATGCGCGGCACCCCGGCGTTCGGCTTTACCCATAACGGAAAGTCCGGTACGGTTGTGTTGTATTCCTTGACAACCGCCTCCATATTTTCGAGCGTCGTGCCGCAGTTTGCGCCTACGAGCGCGGCACCCATTTCCGAATACTTTTTGATCACATCCCTGGGTTTGACGCCCATCATTGTGCGCGTGCCGCGATCGTAGCTGAACGAAACCACAATGGGCAGGTCTGTTGTGGATCTTGCTCCGTCGAATGCGGCGGTGGTCTCCTCGAAGGAGAACATCGTCTCAATCAATAGAAGGTCCACACCCCCCTCTGCCAGGGCTTTCGCCTGCTCGCCGAACGTGGCTTTCACTTCATCCGCATCAAGCGGACCGTAGGGCTTGATCAAGGCGCCGACCGGCCCCATGGAACCCGCGACCAGCACCCCCTCCCGCGCCGACGCGGCTTTCCGTGCCACCCCCGCCGCGCGCGCGTTTACTTCCGGGGCCCGGTCCTGGTATTTGGAATCCTTCATGCGCATGCGCGTACCGCCGAAGGTGCAGGTCAGGATGATGTCCGAGCCTGCTTCGACAAATGAATCCGAAAGTTGGGAAATTTGATCGGGTGAATCAATGACCAGGTCCTCGGGAGGCTGGCCGGGCTTCAACCCCATCTTCTGCAGGTTGGATCCGGTCGCCCCGTCCGCGACCAATATTTCCCTGCAATTAATTCGCTCAAGAAATTTGTTCATACTGCCCACATTCTCAACTTTGTGTTCCTTGGTGTCCTTCGTGTTTAATACTCATTTCATGAAATTCTTTGCCATCGGATCCGCCTTGCGGTGAGGGATCAGATGCGCGACGTGCTCGAAGGGTTCGCTCATGTGCGGGAAGCTGGTGGCGAGCATGAACTGATTCTGAAACTCCGGGTCGGTGGGGAGTTCAAATCGTTCGACCTTGCGAGTCACGGAATCGATTTCCCTGCGCTTTTCAAGATTGAGCAGCGCGATCCGCGCTCCATCGCCCGCCGCGTTTCCGACCGCGAACACCCGCTCCAGTTCGCAATCCGGAATCAGGCCGATCAACATGGCCTTCTCCTTGTCTATGTAACTTCCAAACCCTCCGGCCAAAATGATTTTATCAGGGTTTTGCAGGTTGCTGCGTTTCAACAGGGTGCGCGCAGCCACGAACAGAGCGGCTTTGGCCAGCTGGATCTGCCGCACATCCTGCTGGGTCATGGGGATGTCGCGCCCGATGGAGGTTTCCTCCGCCCAGGCGATGACATACTCCCAACCGTTCCCGCTTTCACGGATGCGCTTTGAATCGAGGCCGGGCTTGAACTTGCCTCGTGAATCGACGATTCCGGTGCGATACAATTCGGCTACCGCGTCGATGATGGCGGAGCCGCAGATCCCTTTGGCTTTGCCGGTGTTCCATGCCTCCTCGCCGACGATCTTGTAACGCGGTTCGAGTGTGCGCTCGTCGATTTGCACGCGCTCGATGGCGCCGGGTGCGGCGCGCATGCCATATTCCACATGTGCACCCTCCAGCGCCGGTCCTGTGGGGGTAGAGGTGCACACCAAGCGGCGGCGGTTGCCGAGTACGAGTTCGGCGTTCGTGCCCACATCGATCAGCAGCCAGTTTTCATCCTGGTTGTGAGGCTCCTCGGCCATGATCATGGCGCTGGTGTCCGCCCCGACGAACGAGGCGATGGTGGGGAGCACATGTACGTTACCGCAGGGATTGATCCCCAGGCCAAGTTCCCGCGCCTTGACATCCATGGACGCGTGAATTGCGGGAACGAAGGGCGCCAGGCCCAGATCCCTGGGGGGCAGGTTCAGCACGAGGTGGTGCATGGTGGAATTCCCCACCAGGACAACCTCGAGAATCTCCTCGGTTTTGATGCCGGCGGTCCTGGCAGCCAGTTTCAACAATTTGTTCAGCGTGGAAATGACGGCCTTATGGAGCTTGCCGAGACCGTCCTTGTGCTCGATCGTGTATTGAATGCGGGACATGACGTCCTCGCCATAAACGATCTGGGGATTCATTTCTGATTCCGCAGCCACCAACTCTCCGGTGCGCAGGTTGCACAGGTAAAGGGCGATCGTCGTGGATCCGATGTCGACCGCCGCGCCGTAGCTGTCTTCGGCATAGCCCGGCTGGACGTCGATCACCTCGCGATCCTGCCATACTGAAACGGTCACCTTCCATTTTGCAGCACGCAAGGTAGCCGAGAGGGTTCGCAGGCATGGATAATCGATCGATAGTTCGAACCAGCGCGGCAGATTGGATTCACCGCGTCGGACCAACCCCATGGATGTCTCGAGTCCCTTGGCCAGGCGTTCCCAGTCTGCAAGCGGTCGCACGAGATTCGGGGGATTCAGTTCCACCAGGTATTTGCGGATGGAGGGCTTGATTTCGATCGCTCGTTCTCTGGCGGTTTTGCGGACGATCTGTTTGTTGCCGCGGCTTTCCTCCGGAACGTGGATCAGCACATCCCCCTGTACGCGGCACTGGCACGAGAGACGCACCTGCCCGAGCTCCCAGCCTTTTTCCTTTAATAACCTCGGCCTGCGGGCAAAGTAGGCTGTCTCCTCGGGGGTGGGAGGCGAGAGGTGCTCCCGCTTCGATTCGATGTCGTACTTCTCGAAACGGCCTTCTTCAATTAATACAAGGCACTTGCCGCAGGTGGCGTTCTCGGCGCAGATGGATTCGATCTCCACGCCCAGATCCCGGGCGGCTGAGCGAATGGATTGGCCTTGCTCCACCTGCCCGCGCCGACCGGAGGGCTGCAGAATGATATTGTGTTTTTTCATTGATCAGACGATGGACCACGGACGATTGACGATGGAAGATGGTCAATCGTCCGTGGTCCACGGTTCCTAAGACTATTCCTTCTCCCGCCGCGGGATCTCTATTTTCGCGAACTCAGTTTCCAGTTCAGCGAGAACCGCCTCGGCCACCTCTTCAGGGGCTCCAGGGCGTTCGATCCATTCTCCACGATTGAATTCCCTGGAATAGTCGGTCGTGGAAGTCAACCCTGCGGCCATTGCGTACGCATCGATGGCGTTTTGAATCCTTGGAGCGAGTTGTTTCTTAACCGTACGTCCTTCTCCTTCCACGATGATCGATTGGGGGATGTGTTTCCAATACATAATTCGGTAGCGGGTCATGGTCACCTTGTAAAATTATATATAATTCTGGGAAGATTTTACGGTAGGACAGGGGGAAGGTCAATAGAACTCCCCAAAGTGGGTTGTGCAGGGATCCATCCACGAACCTAATTTGGACTTAATAAGATTCTTAACCCTCGGATGGTTACAAATATCATGATTGTACATCTCGGTGGAATTTGCCACAGTAATTGAAATAAAAAGCACCAAATCCATCGTAATTGTGAAGTATGTCACAATATCATCTGCAACCGGGCATTTGATTTCAGAAAAGGAGGCATTCATGCCGGAAACAAGCATCCAGCAAGCTGCTTTTCAACAAGGGGTTTCGAGAAGGGATTTTCTGAAGTTTTATTCGATGATGGCCGGCGTCCTGGCACTGCCGCGCTCGTACATGGGGGAAATTGAAAAAGCGCTGGCAACGCCGGCCCGGCTGCCGGTCATCTGGCTGGAATTTCAGGATTGCGCCGGTTGCATGGAAGCTCTCCTGCGCGCCACCCAGCCGACCGTCTCGCAATTGGTGCTGGACGTGCTGTCTGTCGATTATCACGAAACGATCATGGCTGCCGCGGGGAATTTGGCGGAGGAGGCCAAGCAGGCCACCATCGATGCGGGGGGTTACCTGCTCGTGATCGAAGGCTCGATACCGGTGGGAGAGGGCGAATACTATTGCACCATCGGTGGCAAGTCCGCACTGCAACAGTTAAATGAGGCTGCAGCGAACGCGGTGGCGGTCGTTGCCGTTGGGAATTGCGCGGCGTATGGCGGATGGCCGATCGCAAAACCGAACCCGACGAATGCAACGTTCGTCTCCGATCTGGTCAAGGATAAACCGGTGATGAACCTGCCCAGGTGTCCTTACAATCCGGTCAATTTAACCGCGGCGGTGGTGCACTTCCTGACCTTTGGCGAACTTCCTGCCATGGATGACAAGGGCCGGCCGTTGTTTGCCTATGGTGACCGCATCCATGACAACTGCCCGAGGCGCGGGCACTTTGACGCGGGCGAGTTCGTGGTTGCGTGGGGAGACGAAGGCCACCGCAAGGGTTGGTGACTGTACAAGATGGGCTGCAAGGGTCCGGTCACTTCCATAACTGTCCGGCTGTGGAATACAACGTGGGTCCATTTGCCAACGCGTATTGGGGACACCCGGCCTACAAACTTCCGCCGGCGGCCAACCTGATGGCTGTGGCGCATTACCTGGAGGCGCTGGACTGGCAGCGCAATGTGATCCGTGCGCACGCCCTGCTCGGCGCGAAGAACCCTCACCTCCAGACATACCTGGTGGATGCTGCGGAGACGGGCAGGGAGGCGGGGACCATGATCCGGCTGGAAAACGAACAGGTGCCGGCCTTCATGTCGATGAAAATTTCCCCCCATCAAATGGGCGTACCGGACATGCTGGCGGCGGCCAGGATGAAGGATATCTATCCGGCGCGAATCGTTATGTGGGGAATCCAACCGGAACGGATCACGCTCGACCTGGAACTCTCGCCGCTGCTCGCTTCCAAAGTCGATCTGCTGGTCGAAAAACTGGTGGAGGAATTGCGCGCTTGGGGGTACGAGATATAATCCAAATTCTCAATAAAGTTCATGCATGAATTGGCGGTAACGCAAGGCATCCTGGATATTGCCCTTAAACACGCGCGACAGGCGGGCGCGCAACGCGTCACCGATATCAACCTGGTGATCGGGCAGTTCTCCTCGATCGTGGATGATTCGGTCCAGTTCTACTGGGAGATCATCTCGAAGGAAACCCTGGCCCAGGGCTCCTCCCTGCATTTTGAGCGCATCCCGGCCGAGATGACCTGTGGGGATTGCGGCCATGTCTTTCATCCCTCAGACCGGACGTTCGAATGTCCATCCTGTTCAAGCGCCAATGTGAGGGTCACCGGAGGCGATGAGTTTCGAGTCGACAGCATTGACATCGAATAAGTCCTTGAAGAAACATCAAAACCCCGGCGGATCGGGTGAACCGGCGCTCTGAATTCCAAAGGAAATCAGCATCCATGCCTGAAATTTACAGCTCGATGATCTTTTTCTGAATCGCATACTTGATCAGATCGCCCCGGTCGTGAAGATCCAGTTTCTGCATCAGGTTGGTGCGGTGGGATTGCACGGTCTTGACGGACAGGTTGAGCAGTTCGGCGATTTCCCGGCTGGTCTTTCCCTCGGCGATCAGTTGCAGGACTTCACGTTCACGGGCGGAAAGTGCGTTCGGATCATTCTCCTCCCCGGCGGAGACCTCCCGGTTCAGGTAATCCTCCAACAATAGGCGGGTGATCGCCGGCGACAGAACCGCCTCGCCATTGTGGACGGCGCGAATCGCGGCCACCAGTTCGCTGGCTGCCGCCCGTTTGATGATATACCCGGCGGCGCCCACCTCCAGCATCTGGCGGAAGTATTCCTCGTGGTCGTACATGGTCAGTACCAGGATATTGATCTCGGGGTGCTCCCGCTTGATCTGCCGCGTAGCCTCCAGCCCGTTCAATAGCGGCATGGCGATATCCATGAGGATCACATTCGGCTTGAGTTGTGCCGCGAGCCGGACCGCTTCGCGCCCGTCATTCGCCTCACCTACGATGGACATATCCGGCTCATCTTCGAGCAGGGCACGTATGCCGTTGCGCATCAGGGTGTGATCATCTGCGATCAAGATGCCGATCTTCTGACTCATGGTCATGTCAACTCCGGCTGTAATTCCATTGGAACGGAATTATCCTCCCCGTGATCATTTTCCAACAGCAGCGGGACATACACCCTGAAGGTGGTACCGCCACCCGGCGTGGAATCGACCTTGATGGTTCCGTTCACGAGGGAGACGCGCTCCTGCATCCCCAGCAATCCCAGCTGTTTTTGGGTCATAGCCTCCCCGCGTGCCTTTTCCACGTCAAAGCCGCGACCATTGTCTCTGACCTCCAGCACAATCTGATCACCTTCAGGTCGAAGGTCGATGGATACCTGGCTGGCATTGGCATGTCGCAGGATGTTGCTGACCGCCTCCTGAAGAATGCGGAACAACATGGTCTCCAGGTGAGTGGGCAGGCGCATGGTCTCCTCCCGTCGTTCCACATCCACTTGCACGCCGTTCTTCCCAAGGTTGGTTTGCGCATACCAGCGGATGGCGGGAATCAGTCCCAGGTCATCCAGGATCGATGGGCGCAGGTCCCAGATCACTTTGCGCAGGTTATCGAGGAGCACGGTTGCCAGCTGCTGTGCATCGTTTACCCGCTGGCGCAGGTGGCTGTCCTCGTGCGGGATCTTCTTTTCAATGTTTTCAAGGTGAATGATCAGCATGGAGATGGTCTGGGCCGTGTCATCGTGCAGGCTGCGGGCAATTCGAACCCGTTCCTCCTCCTGCACCCGAATGGCTTGTTCTGAGAGGGCTTTCAACTGTTTTGTGCGTTTTTCCAGTCGCGCCAACATGGAATTGACAGTTTTCACGAGCCGGTGAATGTCCTGGTCTTCATATTTTTCAAGATGTTCGGGAATCCTGATCTGTTCCAGGCTCACATCTTCAAGCACCTGACCCAGCTCGCACAAGGGAAAAAGGGCAGATTTGATGATCAGGTAATTCACCAAAAGCGTGATCAATATGCCTGCTGAAGAGAACAGGAAGATCAGCCAGACATTGCCTAGCAAAACCAGCTGGCGGGTGAAATACGTGCCGGCTACGGCTCCGAAGATAATGATCAGTGAATTCCCGATAAATACGCGATTGAATATCGAAATTCGTAAGTTAAATTGTTTATACCTGCTGATCAAGTCCTTGGGTAATTTCATCGGGATGAATCATAGCATAAGCGCCGGGTGGAGACAAGCAAGGCAGAGGGATAAAACTTCAGGGAATCAGGTCTTAGTTTCTTGGCGTTAGGGCATTAACCCTATTCACTTTCAGGCGGGAAGACGATGGTTTTTATCCAGTGCTGGTGTACTCTAAAGTCGGAGAGCTTTTACATCGTTCTTGAGAAAGAGGATGAAACCATACTAGAACAAATCGATTCTGACACCATCACGCCCCCGGAAACGGCCAATCGGACCGCAAATGAGGGAATCGGCAGGCCTGTGAATTCTCGACGGCACGACTGTGCGATGAGCCAAGGCACATGCGAATTTCCGTCAAGGTGGCAGTAGAGCCGGTTCGAAAAAAGGATTCAACATGAACAACTATTTCGCGAGGGATGTCGAAGGCGCCGGCTTCAATCGGAGGGAAAATGAATCATATCGTGGCGGCTAATCCACTGCGGTGCATCGGGTGTTATGCCTGCGTTGCAGGGTGCGTTGAGGGACATCGCAGAGCCGGATTGCAGTCATACCCGAGGTTGTACGTCATCCACACCCCGCCGGTCGGCACAATGCCCATCCAATGCCGCCATTGTGAAGAGCCCTCCTGCATGGCGGTCTGCCCGGTCGAAGCCATCACCCGTCAAAACAATTCTGTCGCATTGAATGAGAGCTTGTGCATCGGCTGCAAGATGTGCACGTTGGCATGCCCGTTTGGAGCGATCGTTCCGGGAGGCACGCCGCCTCCAAAACTCGAGTTCAACGCGGGGGAATATAGCTACATCAATAATCCGTATCAGGCTGATCCAATGTACCTGCGCGAATTTGCCTTGCAGGAACGCCTGTCCATCCTGAATTGGAGCATTGGTCAAAAGACGGTGGCCGTTAAATGCGACATGTGCTATTTCCGCGAAGAGGGTCCGGCCTGCGTGATCGCCTGTCCGCACAAGGCGCTGAGTTTGATTGATGAAGAGTCGGGATATTCAGAAGAACTCGTCGCTCAAATCAAGTCTGTAGCCATGCTTGAAGAAAAAGTGTGATGGAGGGAATCTGTATGGATGCAATTCAGCTATTACTGCTTTCAGTCACGGTCTTCGTTATTGGAGCAGTGGCTTCCCTGTTGCTCAATGGATTTGACCGAGCCTCACGCGTAATCGCAGGATTGATTGGAGCCGCCGCTTCACTCATTGGATTAATCTCTGCGATACAAGCCGCGATCAGGATTCCCGCACCGTGGATTTTATTCTCTCCACTCCCCTTTGGACAATTCATACTACAAATGGACGGGCTCTCCGCATTGATGGTGGGCATGATCTGCCTCTTGAGCCTTGCTGTCGGTTTTTATTCCATTTCTTACACAGGGCAGTATATAAAACAAAACACAGGCTTGCTGGGTTTCTTCACAAACCTTTTCGTTGCCATGATGTTGTTTGTGGTCACCGTGGAGAATGCGTTTTATTTCATGGTCTTTTGGGAAATGATGACGCTGGCTTCATACTTCCTTGTCACGTTCGAAAACGGCAGGAAGGAAACCGTGCAGGCTGGTTATCTCTACATGCTGATTGCACATGCGGGCGGAATGTTAATCATGCTGTCGTTCTTCATCTTCTTCATCACAACGGGCAGTTTTGATTTTGCATTATTCCGTCAGGCACAGTTATCACCGATCCTGAAAGACATCATATTTCTTCTTGCATTCCTCGGCTTTGGTGCCAAGGCAGGCATGGTTCCGCTACATTTTTGGATGCCGCCTGCTTATTCCGCCGCGCCGTCCAGTTCCGCCGCGCTCATGGCGAGCGTGATGAAGAAAACCGCCATCTACGGCATCCTGCGCATCTGCGTGGATTTACTCGGCGGGCAGGTTTTGTGGTGGGGGTTGCTGATATTACTCATCGGCGCCATCTCGGCTGTGCTGGGTGTTCTCTTTGCAATGTCTGAACGCGAGATCAAACGCATCCTTGCCTACTCCAGCATCGAGAACGTGGGGATCATCTTGATGGGAATTGGTGTGGGGATGATCGGGATCGCAACGAGTCGACCGACCGTTGGGCTGATCGGTTTTCTCGCGGCTTTGTACCACGCCCTCAACCATTCCTTCTTCAAGGGACTGTTGTTCCTCGGCGCAGGCTCGGTGGATTATCGCATTCACACCCGCAACTTGAATGAAATGGGAGGGTTGGGCCGCTTGATGCCGTGGACTGCGTTGATGTTCCTCGTTGGAGGAATGTCTGTTGCGGCGATACCTCCATTCAACGGATTTGTCAGTGAATGGTTTACGTATCAGGCTTTCTTTACCGGAAGCAGTGGGGACGACTTTATCGTGCGAGTCGCTTTGCCATTGTGCGCGGCATTGCTTGCGCTGGTCGGAACGCTGTCAGCGATGGTGACGATCAAGATGTATGGGAGCGCGTTCACAGGTCCAGTAAGAAGCGAGACGTCGAGGCAGGCAAGTGAAGTCCCCAGTTCGATGTTGACAGGCATGGCATTGCTTGGAGTCGGTTGCATCCTGTTGGGACTCGGCGCGCCGCTCGTCGCTCCGTATCTTGTCCATGTAATCTCCGGTACGTTCGATATTCCTGGCGCGGTTGTTGCGAGGGGAACATGGGTGTATGCGGGCAATCCAGTGCAGGGTGTTTTATCGATGCCAATGATCCTGGTTCTCCTGCTCGGATTGTTGTTTGTGCCGGTAATACTCATCGCGCTATACGGTGACCGCAAAGCCGGGACAAAAACTGTAAGCGATCCATGGGCTTGCGGGTATGGATATTCGGACAAGATGTCGGTGACAGCCAGCAATTTCGACCAGCCCATTTCCGTCACATTCAACGTGATCTATGCACTGCGTTCTGTGGTCCAAAAACCGTTCGGGGCAATCGGCTCGTGGGCGAAGCGAATGCGGGATGCGATCTTGAATGCGGAACCCGTTCTTGAAAACATCATCAAGGGACCCATCACACGCTCTGTAAGTTATGCGGGCAGGCAAATCCAGGCGATTCAAATGGGCGACATTCGGATGTACTGCCTGTATATCGTGCTCACATTGATCGTTCTGTTGATCGCCATTTTCAGATAGGAACGATGTCATGATATCAGCCACCATGTTTTTCGTTGGGTTGTTACAGGCGCTTGTGATCCTGGCGGTTGCGCCGTTGTTCTCCGGTTTTTCGCGTGTGATGCGGGCAAAGATGCACAACCGCCGCGGCCCGAGTATCTTCCAAAACTATCGTGACATCGTGAAGTTGATGAAACGTCAGGAGGTTGTATCCGAACAGGCAGGCTGGGTGTTCCGTGCAACGCCGTATATCACGATCGTATCCATGCTGTTGATCGCGGCGATCATTCCGGTCTTTACTTCGCGCTCGCCATTCGAATGGGTGGGAGACCTGATCCTGGTGGTGTACCTCTACGCCTTGTCCCGTTTTTTCTTCTCGGTCTCAGGATTGGAGACGGGCAGTACGTTCGGCGGAATGGGCGGACGCCGCGAGTTGTTGATCTCGGCATTGATCGAGCCTGTGATGTTGCTGGTGTTATTCGTGATGGCATTGCTGGCAGGTTCCACGAACCTCGGTGTGATCAGCACCAAGGTCGCGACGGGACAGATCCCCTTATACACATCGGTCTGGCTTGGGATGCTGGCGTTCGCCTTCGCTTCTTTTGTTGAGATGGGCAAACTACCTTTCGACTTAGCAGAGGCGGAACAGGAACTTCAAGAGGGTCCGTTGACCGAGTTTTCAGGGAAGTCGCTTGCATTGATGAAGTGGGGCATCTACATGAAGCAGGTGGTGCTGGTTGCCTTGTTCGTATCTGTGTTCTTGCCGTTTGGCAGTGTGACGGCGACATCTCTCGTATCTCAATTATGGATTTCGGTTCTGCTGGCGGTGGTGATTTTCTTTGCGAAGGCTTTCCTGCTCTATTTCATCGTCGCCGTATTGGAGAATGCCATGGCACGCGTACGTTTTCTGAAAGCTTCCGCCGTGACATGGACCGCGCTGGGCGCGGCGATCCTGTCGTTTGTGTTCTATCTGGCTAATGTGTAGGTGAGGAGGAAGAATCATGGCAGCATTGGTCCTCGCCAGTTTCTTGATCCCGCTGTTGGGCGGCTTGTTGACATTGGTGATTCCACGCAGTTGGGTCAAAGCCTTCAGCCAGATCGCGGCGTTTCTGGCTTTTGCGGGCAGTCTGCTTGTCTTGATCCAATTGGGAATGGACGGACAAATTCCCGCAACAACCCTATTGGCATCCGTTGGAGGGATCGAGGTCTTTGGCATCGTCGTTGACAAGGTCAGCGCGCTGGTCGGGCTGGCAGTTATCCTGGTGGGCTTTTTAATTGTGGTGTATTCGACAGGTTATCTCACGCCCGGGAATCGGGAACATGCGGAAGTCGATATAAAGCGCAGGTATTACTTCTTCCTGCTGATTTTCATCAGTTCGATGGTGGGGCTGGTGTATTCCTCTACGATGATCGGCTTGCTGGTGTTCTTCGAGTTGACCGGGGTTTGCTCGTGGGGACTTATCGGTTATTACGACGACGAGAAGGCGCGCAAGGGAGCAATGAAAGCCATCGTCACGACCCAGGTGGCTTCGCTTGGTTTGTATGTGGCGACGGCGGTCTTCTTTCTGGTGAGTGGGACTTTTGAACTCACGGCGCTTGCCAGCCTCACATACAACGCGAAACTTATCATCTTCATCGGAATTTTGATCGCGGCGTGGGGAAAATCGGCGCAACTGCCTTTCCATTTTTGGCTGCCCGATGCGATGGCGGCGCCCACGCCCATCAGCGCCTACCTGCATGCGGCTTCGATGGTGAAGGTGGGAGTCTACATCCTGGCGCGTTGTCTACTATCAGCGGGCGACGTCCCGCACGTGATTGGGACAATCGGCGCGGTGATGGCAGTCATCACCATGTTGTACTCCTT
>VGNF01000042.1 GCA_016866195.1 Chloroflexota bacterium
CCGGTTTGAGCGATGTCGCGTACGAGCAGGGGACCAAGATGGCGCATCTGCGGAGTCCACATAAGCGGCAACGCCCATTCCGGAAATTGCGGACCGCGCCCTCCGCCGACTCCGGGATCGACCAATAGCAACAATTCCACCCGTTCGGGATATTCCAGCGCGAAAGCTACTGAAACCCCTCCGCCGGCGGAATTGCCCACAAGCACAGCCTGCTCGATTTCCAACTGATCCATGAATCCCCGCAAGAGCTCAATATTGAATTTCATTCCATAGGGATTCTCCTGCCATTCCTCGGGCATTGGGCGTTCCGTCAGGGGAAAGGCCGGCCGGTCGTAGGCGATCACCCGGCCATGAGTTGAGAAATCGTCCATGACCTCCCGCCAGGAGAACAGACTTGCTCCAAACCCGTGCAGCAGAATAAATGTCAGCTCGCTTCCGCCTGCTTCCTTGTAGTGGACCGCAACTTCATTCACCTCGATGAATTTGCTGTCAGGGTCGGCCAGACTCTTCTCGGTCACCAAGCCGGGCAGGTCCGGCACCGGCACGAGAAATGGACCCAGGGTGAGCAGCAGACAGAGTGACAGGAAGGATGCCAGGATGAACTTCAACCAGTGTTTCATATGCTATAAGGATAAAAGTGACGTGATTCACCTGGAACAGTTTCTTTCAAGTTTCCAGATGCTCATCTTCGAAAAATACGGGCCTTAACTTCCTTTTTCAAGAGTTCCCTGACCTTACTCCATACCGAGTCGAACATCTCAACTGTCAGCTTCCCAGTCTGGGTGTTTTGCTGGCTGGGATGATACGAACAGACCAACCAGGTGCCGTTGGACAACGGATAAGACGCCCCATGCGAGAATTTGTTTACCAAACCAGATTCAGAAAATATTTTCAGGATCCTCTCATATGCCGTTCGACCCAGGCAGACGATTACCCTGGGATTGATGATCTCCAATTCCCTTTCGAGGAATGGCTGGCAATTAGCCAGTTCCTCAGCAGTTGGTTTGTTTCCAGGAGGGGCGCAGCGGGCGCAGGCGGTGATGAACAGGTCCTTCAAGATCAAGCCATCCTTCTGAGATTCAGCCCTTCCCTGATTCGCGAATCCGGCCCGCGCCAGGGCCGGGTACAGGAAATTCCCTGAGGCGTCTCCGGTGAATTGGCGGCCGGTGCGATTGGAACCGTGCGCGCCCGGGGCGAGACCAACGACGAACACTTGCGCATCAGGATCGCCAAACCCCGGAACCGGCCTGCCCCAGTATTCCCTATCCTGATAGGCTTTACGCTTTACGCGCGCCACTTCCTCGCGCCATTTCACAAGGCGCGGGCAATTGCGACAGGAGATAATCTCCTTGTTGAGGGTTTCAAGAGATTTCACTAACACACTTTCTATATGTCATTGGGAGGAACGCGTGACAACACTTGCACCGCACTGCGTTCCCTGGCACCGCCCGCCACATTCCCTGGCACTTGCGCCCAGGGCAAGTGCAGGGGTGCAGGTGAGCAATCGCATATTTTATGATGAGATTGCTTCGTCGGGAAGATCGCCCTCCTCGCACATCGTCCCAGAAAGGGAACGACATCACAATATCAACATCGCGTCGCCGAAGGAATAAAAGCGATATCCTTCCTTAATGGCGATCTTGTAAGTAGTCAATATTTTTTCCCTGCCCGCAAATGCGCTGACCAGCATGATCAATGTGGACTTCGGTAAATGGAAATTAGTGACCATCGCATCCACGACCTTGAATTGAAAGCCGGGCAGAATGAATAGAGAAGTAAGGCCGGTCATTGCCTTGACCATGGAAGGTGGACGAGGGACAATGGTCTGTGGTCCATCGTCCATGATGATCTGCGTGGCAGATTCAAGCATCCGCACACTGGTCGTCCCCACCGCAATGACTCGTCCGCCGTTCTTTTTCGTTTCATTGATCAGGTCAGCGGTCCCCTGAGATAATTCGCACCATTCAGTGTGGATTTTGTGTTCCTCAGGGTTTTCTTCATTGACAGGTGCAAAAGTATCCAATCCCACATGAAGAGTCACATAAGCGATATTCGCACCCTTTTCCTTCAATTGATCGAGCAGCCCCGGCGTGAAATGCAGGCCTGCCGTAGGCGCGGCTGCGGATCCGGGCTCGCGCGCGTAGACAGTCTGGTAACGCTCCGGGTCATCCAACTTCTCGTGGATGTACGGCGGTAATGGGACATGTCCAACTTTGTCAAAATATGGTTCGATTGGTTCGGAAAATTTTATCAATCGCTCTGAACCTTCGAGAGCCTCAAGGATCTCTGCAGCTGGCCCGTTCTCCACGCGCATCTTCGTGCCTGCGCGCAGCCCTTTGCCGCCCACGAGGGCTTCCCACATCAATGCCTCGCGGTCGCGGCGGCGCAAAAGAAGCAACTCCACGCGGCCGCCGGTTTCCTTCCTGGCGAAGATGCGCGCCGGGAGGACCCGCGTTTGATTGAGCACAAGCAGATCGCCCGGATTCAGATAATGCGGAATATCACAGAAAATCTTATGCTCGATTTGATCTGTATTCCGATGCAATACGAGCAGGCGCGAGGCATCACGCGGCTCGAGGGGAGTCTGCGCGATGGAAGATTCAGGGAGGTGGTAAATGAAATCGGAGGTTCTCATTAATATTTTGTCGGTAGTAGCGACTTCAGTCGCTACTATACAACAACAAGCCATTGCGACTCAATCGTCCCAGCCTTTTCCAAAATCTGCGGGCGGGGAGAATTTTCTCCATTGTTCTTTCAGCCATTCCCCACCCAGTTCGTCTTCATACAAAAACAAACTTGACCATTGCCAATGGCGAACATCTTTAACATATCCATGTTTTACGGGATTGTAATGGACATAATTAAAAGCCTGACTCAGTTGAACCTCGTTCCTCATCCTTCTATCCGAAAACCGATACCAGACCCTCCTTTTCCTTGTTAATCCATCCTGCAAATTCCATTTACGGGAGGTTCTTCCATGAATGAGGCGAATCACAATGGAGACTCGATCCAATGTCTCAACTGTTGCAAGAACATGATAATGGTTTGGAAGAATGACCCATCCAACAATTTCCGCCTCGATCTCCCGAAAACCACCCAACAGGATCTCTTGAAACTCTGTTCGCCTTTCAGGGGAGTCCATTACATCTTTGTGTTCAAAGTTTGCCGCCGTGATTAGATAAGACCCTATTCCACGAAAGGGATGCGGCGGCGCGTGAAGCGGATAACCCTTTTGCCTTCGGAGTTCAACGATTTCTTCACGCTCTTTTGGCGATAGTTTTCTATATTCGTAAGGCATGACTATTATGACCGCGTTAGCAGTTTGGGATTGAAACGCATTCAAGGTCTGGGGTGGTTTCAGGAAGCACTTTGCAGGAAAGCCATTTCCAAGGGCGACTGAAGTCGCCACTACGAATTCTATCGCGCGGCTCGAGGGGAGTCTGCGCGATGGAAGATTTGGGAAGGTGGTAATTGAAATTGGAGGTGCGCAAATCGGTCGTGGATTATTTTCCCCAGATTTTCAATATCAGGTTGAGAAGGATCGTCAAGACCACCGAAACAACAATTGACGTGGTAAGCGGAAAATAAAAACCTCCGTGCTCTCCCTCAATGCGGATATCCCCGGGCAGCCTCCCGAGTGGAATGCCGAACTTGGAAGCAAGATAAAGACCTCCGCCGACGAGCAAGAGGATGATCCCGCCGATCATCAGGTAACGCGCGAGGGTTTCCACTTTTAATATCCTATAGCATACCATTCTGAATGGTACGAAGCACAAGCAAAATCCAACCTCGAAGCGGCGAAGAATCGTTACAGCCGTTCAAGAGGTCCGTCGCTCGCCCCTTCCCCTTCACTTTGTTCAGGGTCAGGGCTTCGGCTCACACCGTCCCGACCCTTGCACCGAGCGCGAGTACAGTGTGTCCTTCGGGAGGGTGCCTTTACAAGACCAATCACGGCACCGGCTTCTCAAAGGCCTGGATCTCCTTCCACGCCACCCAGGATGGGCTGGCGAGCGTCTGCACGCGGATGTGGGTCACATTTTCCAGAGGTGCATCGGGCGTGTAAACCAGCCAGTCGTTATCGTTCGTCGAGCCATTGAACTCATGAACTACCTGGTACTCGCCACCGGAAATACGCACTTGCAGGCGGTGGATCGTATTCCCGTTCGGATACTGTCCCACGAGGAGACGTATCTCGTTAATTCGATAACTGCCCTGCAGATCCACCTGTATCCACTGGACCGGGTCAGCGCCCGCGCCCCAATTCGTTCCGGCGTTGTCATCCACGGCATTCTCAGGCGGTTGATCCGGCAGGCTCCGCGAGGCAGTGACAGGTTTTTCGTACGCAAGGTTGTCGTTCGGAACCTCAATCGGCTCGCAAATGTCAGACTGGTTCACCGGCGCGAACAAGTTCAGCAGATACTCGTCGTCGTCCATCAGTCCCCACGTGCGATCATTCACGCTGGCATCATCGGGGTAATGCGTCCAATACAACCAGCCGTCGAAACCATACTGACAGGATTCTGCCGCCCATCCGGTAACTGCGCGCGCCGCAGAATCGATGTCCGCATAAATATGGCGAAACGCACCATATTCGCCCATGATAATGGGTTTGGAGTCAAAGCCGATCATGCCGAAATGTTCCGCCTGGTCCAGCAGGCTCGGTCCGCCGGGGTAGGCGTGAAAGTCGAAGAAATCCAGGTTTGATTTTTCTAGCAAGGAGGCCGTCTCCACGTACCACCCCGGCGCGGCGATCTCGGGCACGAAGAATCCCATCGCCACCAGGGCGGTCGGATCGTGGAGCAGGATCTCCTCTTTCATCTGGGCGATGTAGTAAACGAGTCCATCGCTGACCATTTGGCTCTTTTGTTCCTGGTCGCTCATATCGTAAGACCCGGTCGTCGTTTCGACCAGGCCGCTGGTCAACGAAAGAGGCGGCTGGTCAATGAACATCCACTGCTCGTTGAGCAACTGCCAGCCCAGTACTGCATCGAATGCGGCATTGCGGTTTGCAAGCCCGGTCAACAGGTCGCGCCAGTAGCGGCGCGTGGCGGAAATGGCTTGAGGGGTGAGATAAAAGGAGTTGCGATACCCGGCAAAGGTTCCGCTTGAGGCGCGGTTGGCTTCCTCTGAATAACCCCCTTGGTCGGGAAGGTCGTTGGATGTGAAAAGGATGTAGATACCGTTCTCTTTCCCCGCAGACATCATATCGGCAATATTATCGAGATATTCAGGGTTTAACCCCACATTATCCTGATCGCCAATGCAGCCCGGCCCTGCACTGCAATGATCGAGAAAAACGCGGACAGTGTTGTATCCCAAACCTGCGAGTTTCACGAAATCCTCGCGCGTGCGGCGAGGATCATAAATTCCCACGCGTAAAAGTTGATTTGTAATGTTTCGCATCGGCACAAAAACGTAGTTTGTGCCGCGGGGGATGAATTTTTCGTCCGTCAGTCTGTCATAGAATTCCCCGATTCCATTCACCTGGCGCGCACCGATGCGATGTTGTATGATAGAAAATGCGATTTGAGTGGATTCTGTTGCAGAATCTACAATCGGAGCCGTAGCTGGCGTTCCAGTGGATGGCATATTACAAGAAGGCAGCGCCAATAATAAGAGCAACTGTGCAGTCGCGCGAATGAATTTCATAAGATCTCTTACAACAATCTTGGCTGCCCCTCCTCGCTGTATTCCAATCCCAGATGCTGATACGCGTTGCGGGTCGCGACGCGGCCTTGAGGCGTTCGGTCCAGGAAACCAAGCTGCAGCAAGTATGGCTCGACCACATCCATGATCGTATCCTGTTCCTCGCTGATGGAGGCGGCGATGGTGTTCAAACCCACTGGCCCGCCACCATACTTTTCGATGATGGTCTTGAGCACCCGCCGGTCGACGTCATCCAAACCGAGTGGATCGACCTGCAGCAAGTCCAAAGCCTCATGCGCCACCTTTTCCGTCATCACGCCGTCCGCGCGCACCTGGGCGAAGTCCCGCACCCGGCGCAGCAGTCGCAGCGCAATGCGCGGAGTTCCGCGCGCCCGGCCGGCCACTTCGGATATGCCGCCCTCGTCTGCAGTGATCTTGAGCAGGCCGACCGCCCGCCGAACGATCTTCTTCATCGAATCCAAATCGTAATAATCGAGGCGATAGACCGCCCCGAAGCGCGCCCGCAAGGGGGCAGTGATCAGCGCCAGCCGCGTGGTCGCACCGACAACAGTGAAATGCGGCAGCTTCAACCGGATGGACCGGGCGGAGGGTCCCTTGCCGATCACGATATCCAGCGCGAAATCCTCCATGGCCGGGTAGAGCACCTCCTCCACCGCCCTGCCCAGACGATGGACTTCATCGATGAAGATCACGTCTCCGGCGCGTAAATTCGTAAGGATGGCCGCCAGGTCCCCGGGGCGTTCGATCGCGGGTCCCGAAGTCACCTTGACACTCACACCCATTTCATTCCCCAACACGTGTGCAAGGGTGGTCTTCCCCAAACCGGGAGGACCGTAGAACAAGACGTGGTCCAATGCCTCTCCTCGGCGGCGCGCCGCTTCGATCAGGATCGAAAGGTTCTCTTTAACCTGATCCTGGCCGATTAAATCCCCCAGGCGCTGTGGACGAAGTGCATTATCCACCCGATCATCCGGTTTTGATTCGGGGTCGAGGGGACGGACCTTATGGTTCATATGTTCGATTATACCTGTAAAAAAAATCATAAAAATCGATCCAGGATCGATAGACAAATTATGCGGATTTTTGTATACTCTTCCATCAACCAATAAAGGTTCGGAGAGGCAGCATGACCAATTCAGCGCGTGGATTCCAAAGACTTATCCTGGCAGCCATCGCCCATGCCCTGTTCTGGATGAACGTTTCATCTCCAATTCGCAGCAGTTCCGGTGCAACCTCGGGCGGTTCGGATCTGGGCAGCGATTCGGGGGTTGATACCAGCAGCGGACAGAACAACGGCTGGGATGCCGGCAGCTGGAGTGATGACACCGATTCGGGCAGCGATTGGAGCTGGGATAGCAGTGGCAGCTGGGATAGCGGCGGCAGCTGGGACAGTGGCGGGGGATGGGACAGCGGAGGCGACAGCGGCAGTTGGGACAGCGGCGGTGGAGACAGCGGCAGCTGGTAAGGTGAAACATGTCTTCAGATTTCAGTGATCTTAAAAACGGCTTGTATGTTCTGCTCGCAGTTTTCCTGATCGGGTACGTGTCGCGAGAGCTGGCCTCCCTGATCTCTGCCGGGGCAACATTCTACTATGGGTTCACAGGCATTCGCTTGTTGATCTCAAAGGGGGAAGGGCACACTGCATCCTCAAAGGTTCGGATTTCAACCACCGCCTCGAGCGCCACCGCGCCCACGCCCTCCTCACCGACGATCGCGGACAGGATCAAATCCATAAATGCAAAGGGCGAATTCAAGTGCCCATCCTGCGGGGCAACTGTCAATCCAACGGAAACAAAATGCCGGTTCTGCGGCTCCGTCCTTGCCAATCCGGAGGCGGAAAATATCCCCCGGCCATTGATGTGGGCGGATATCGAAATCGGCCAGACGCTTCAAATTAACCATCCGCAAAAAGGGGCAACCACATCAGCGGTCGACCAACGAATTTATTACGGCGAACTGTGGCAGGAGCGCATGACTCCCAACACGCCCTGGACTCTCACAGGAAATTACTTTGCCGGCCTGCACTTGAAAAACGGCATCTATCTGTTGAATTGGCAGAGTCGGTATTTCCTTCTGGATTCTCATTTACCGCTTACCGATCAGGATATTCAGCGTGACTTGGCTACTCCTGCGAGGGAGTTCGCTTCGTCCAACCAAACTGCCAAGGTTCTTTTCGAATACAAGGGAACAAAATGGAAAATGGATGACATCGGAAGATTCCGGATCGAACTCGCCGATGGAGAATCCCAGAAACTGATTCCGGGCGCAGTGGGAAGGTTCATACACGCGAGTCAGGCTGAAAACGTCCTCGTGGTCGAGGATTTTCAGTCAGGAGGCAGCGGCCTGGATATTGCCCGACTTGGTTTCAAAATCGAACTGAAGGATGTGAAATATTAATTCAAAGGAAACAGGATGAACAAAAAAATCAGACAATTTTCCATTGGAAACCTGGTGATCCTGATTATGATCCTGCTGGCAGGCCAGGGAATTTCATTTCTCGCCTCCCCCAACTCCTGGCGCGGATTTGTCCAGGTACTACCCAAGATCATCAGCATGATCTTCTTCTGGGGACCGATCATGGCGGTCATATCCTACCTGTTCATCGCCGCAGCTCTGCGCATCTTGGGATTCAAATCCTGGGAAGACCTGCGTCGTGAATCAATCGAGGAAAACAATCCTGCCCCGGCAATCATTTTCTCCGGAATGTTGATTGCCAGCGTTTTGTTCCTCCTGGTCGTCATCCGGCCTTAGAACATCCTGACTTGATGAGGAAGAGTCCCACCGTCGATGGGGGATGAAGAACAGGGACGACCCAGCCCGGGCCATCCCTGTGAGAGGTTTGCTCTTCGGCAGTCTGGCGGTCCTGGTCACAAAAATAAGGGTGACTTCGGATCCATGACTTTGCGTCGCCAGGTTTCCCTGGTTTTGCCTTTCGGTAGTCGGTCGGTCGTGACCATCAACCTTCGGTGGTTTTAGACGCTCTGACTTTGCGCCGCCGTTTTTTAACGGTTTTGCTATTGTCGGTAGTCTGGCGGTCCTGGCTCAGTTCAGCGTTAGACCCATGACTTTGCGTCGCCGGGTTTTCCCGGTTTTGCTCTTTATCGGAGCAATTCGATTATCGCGCAACCGCTTGACAGGTTCAATCACACAGGTGTTCTAATTTTCCTCAGCCTCGATAAAAGTGGCCTCGGTCGTCATGCCCCAGCGGACGCGGGGATCGACCTGATCGACCCGGATGCGGACGGTGTACATCACATCTCCGCCTTGCAGAAAGGCAGCCTGGCTGATTTCTAAAACCGAGCCTTCCAGCCGAACCTCGGGCAGCGCATCCAGGGTGATGACCGCGTTCTGTCCGACATACAAGTCGACCACTTCGAGCTCGGTAATATCCGAGGTTTCCACGATCCAGGAGCTCGTGTCGGCAACACTTACAACTCGGGTTTCCGGGCCGATCTGCTCGCCCTCGGAAACCTCCACTTCTGCCACGATCCCATCAAAGGGTGCGGTGATCACATAGGCATCCAATGCATCCCGGGCAGCATCCAGCTGCGCCTCCGCCAGGGCGAGCTGTTCGGAGTTCGGTCCATCGAGCGAGATCTCGTATTGATATTTCGCCTCGGCCTCCAAGGCCAGGGCAGCATCGTACGCCGCGCGCACCTCGTCCCGTTCGCGCAGGATCGATTCCAGGTCCCGCATCGATTCGTTCAGGTTCTCCTGCGCGGTCTCCAGATCATCCTCTGCGTTCTTGCGCTTGTCATCCTCCTCGCTCAAGTCCTTGTACTTGCCGAAGTCCTCCTGCTCCCGCTTGAGGTCCAATTGTCGGTCCTCCACTTCCTCTTCGGCATCCTCGATGCGGTCCTCGATATTATCCTGGTTCAAGTCCTCCCATTTTGTTTCGGCTTTGGCACGCGCCTTCTGTGCCTCCATGTAAGCCTGCCAGAGCCGGGCACGGTCCCCGCTTTCGTTGCGCAGGAGCAGATCGTAGGCATGCTGCGCGGAGACCACCTGAGCCTCGGCCGAGCCGGCGTTGGCGAGGCGGATTAATACCTCCCCCTCCCGTACACGGTCCCCAATCTCCACGTTGACCAATTCCACCAGTCCGCGGGCTTGAAAGGAGAGGTTGGACGCTTTTACGGGCCGGATGGTCCCCTCGGCGATGACGAGCGCCTGCGGAACCGAAGTGGCTTCCGGAACCGGAGTGCCCTCCACCCCGCCACACGCGGCGAGCAGGAGCGACAAAGCCAAGACGAACGAGGTGGAGCGAAATTGATGGTTCTTCATAAATTCCTTCTTCTTCAGGATCGATTCGTTATTCATACGCCAGCACTTCGCGAATGGTCAGGTTTGCAGCGTTCCTGGCCGGCAAAACACTGGCCAGCGCAGAAAGCGCCAGGACCAGCCCCAGCCAGATCGCATATCCCAGATAGGTGAAGGTCACATCGATGGGTGTTTGAAAGACCGCCAGGCTGACGATGGTGGAGAGCAGATAAGTGAACGGAATGGATAAAAGGACCGCCATGCCGAACGAGATCATGCCAATCACCACCCCCTCGGCGATGACCGTGCGCATCACCGCGCGGTCATCCGCCCCGATGGCGCGCATGATGCCGATCTCGCGCGTGCGTTCCAGGACGTTCATACCCATGGTTCCAGTCAGGCCCATCGAGCCGACAATGGCGGTCAACACCGCCATGATCAACAGGAAAACCACCAGCGTGTCCAGGCTTTCCACCGCGGTGTCGAGGGAGGCGCGCCCGGCCTCCGCCACGCGGATCTTGTATCCGCGATCCCGCAGGAATTTATCCAATTCCTCCGCCTTGGCATCCTGATAGGTCCGATTGTGATTTTCCGTGAGCAGGCGATAGGAGTACGACCGATTGGCCAGATGATTCATCCTCGAGATGTATTCATAAGGAGCGTAGGCGAGCACCCCCTCGCGGTCGACGAACTTGAAGATCCCGATCACCTCCCAAACCTCTTCTCGCCCATCGATCTTAAGTTTTACCCGCTCGCCCGGCTGGATCCCCGGAAAATATTCATAGACAGCCTCGCTCACAGCGAGCTTCCGCTCATCCCCCGCCTGCATCCAGCGGCCGGTGACCAGGATCGGCTCGATCAACACGCTGTCGGAAGGGGGGCCAAAGATGTTGATGTTCTCCAGCACCTCTCCATCGGCATCCAGCAATTCCCCGCTGACAAACTGCCAGCCCTCCACGCCAACCACCCCATCCACCTCCGAGACCAGGTTTTCGATCTCGCTCAGCCGATACGGCTCGTCGAAATCAATGCTCACATCGGCCACAAAGTATTTCCCGATCGCGCCGATGTAATCGTGCAGGGTGGTTCGCACATTGAAGACCGCGATGAAGATCGCCCCGCCCATGGTGAGCGTGAACAGGGTCAGCGCCAGGCGGCTTTTTCTTCGGAAGGTGTTCCGCAGGGATATGACCAGGGGACGCGGGATGTGGATGCCGCGCGCAGCCAGCAGGCGGGTGAAACGGACCTGCATCCAGTCGAGCCAGTGGACCCGCGTCTCGCCCTGGCGCGCCTGCTTTTCATCCTGGGCGAGATCCCCACTTAACGCGCGCAGCACAGTGATGCGTGAGCCGCTTCGCACCGGAGCCAGGCCGGCAACCAGGGGAACAAGCAACCCCACCGCGATTTGAATGAAGAAAGCCAGCGGTACAATGCGATATCCAAGAATATTGAAATTCAATTCCGAGGAGATGAACAGCGCCAGGCCATACGCCCCCTGCCCGCCAAGGGGCACCGCGATCAATAACGCCAGCAAACCGAAGGCCAGGATCAAAGCCAGATACATTCGAAAAACCTGCCGCCTCTGACCACCGATCAACTTGATCACGCCAATATGACGTAAATGCTGGTTAAGCAGGGCGCTCAGCGTGTTGGCGATCAGCGAACTGGAAAGGAATACGATGAGAATGCCCAATGCCATCAGGATGCCCAGGATGGCGTTCACCGTATCCGCCAGCGGATGCTCGTGGGTAAGGGAGAAGCGCGAGCGAATGACGAACGTTCCGCTCTTTTCCAGCTTGTCCTTCAATTCCGCGCCCTTCTCGCGTATGAGGTGGATGTCGTCTCCGCCGCTCGAAATCGTGACGTACGCCCGGTTGAAGATTTCCGGCTGGCCCAGGTACTGCAGGGTGTCTTTGGCGATGTAGGCATAGGGGGAGGCCAGAAAATCCCCCGCTCCCATGGCTGTATCCTGAACCACTCCAACCACCGGCAGTGTTTTTATGGACCCATCCTGAAGTTGGAATTCAAGCAGGTCCCCGACGGTCACATCCATGTGATGCAATGCTCCGCTTTCGAGCACCACCTCGCGCTTGCCGGGTGCGGATGTCCCTGAAACCGGATTGAGCAGATTGATCGAATTTTCCTCGAAATCCTCGAACGCCACCATATCCAGCGTGGTCCATTTACGAGTGCCGGCCACCCGCACGCGGATGTTGAACACGCGGCGGCCCTCCGCATCGCTGACCCCCCGGGTATTCCGAATCGAGGACAGCACGTCCTCATCGAAACCGGCTGTGCGCAGCTCGATGTTCGCCGGCCGGTTTGCGGCATAGGAGAGGCTCATATCGTTCGAAATGATCGAATACGCCCCTGCGATCACCCCGATCGAAAACACACCCACCGCAATGGAGAATACGACAAGCAGGGTGCGGCCCTTATTATCCCAAAGATCGTGAAGAATCTTGCGCCAACGAGGTCGCATGTTACTTGTACATCAGGAACTCGCCCACCTCTTTGCCGGTATACGGTTTCAGGGTGACATCCTTGATCCCACCGCGCAGGAATTGGGTCACGCGCTCCGGGTTGATTGCCGCGGTAACCACTACGGTCTTCGCGTTGAGATCCGCCTGTGAAAGGGCATCCAGGATTTCGAGCATCGGAAGGGAGTTTATATGCTCGTCCAAAAGAATCAGGTCTGCTGGAGGGAGATTCTTCAGGTCGGCTGAGCGGATCAACTTGACCTTCGTCCCTTTCAGCAGATCCGAGAACAAATCCGCCCATTCGTCCAGGTCATCGATCAGCAGGATGGTTTCCACGGAGCCGGATTGAGGAATTTCCATCGTCACGTTCTTGCCGGGCAGGTACATGGCCACAGTGGTGCCCTCCCCGGCTCGGCTGACGAGCGCCATCCGCCCCTGGCTTTGCGAAACGACATGCAGCGCGGCCGGAAGTCCCAGCCCGTGATGTGCACCGCCGCGCGTGGTGAAGAAGGGTGACCACACCTTTTGCATCACGTCATCGCTCACCCCCTCTCCATCGTCCTCGATGGTGATCTCCACAAAACCGCGCTCTTCGGATGGACCGGCGGTAAACCGAATCGACTTTGCACCTGCTTCGACCGAATTCTGCAGGAGGTTGCCGAGGGCGCGCGCCAGTTGTGTGCTATCCGCAATGACGTATCGTGAGTTGGGATCTATTTTGATCTTTACGATCTTCTCCGGTATCTTGCGCAGCGCCAGGGCGGTCTGGGTGACATCGGCCAGGAGGACCGGTCGCGGCCGCGTTTCGCGCACGGCACCGATCAACTGCTCCTTCACCTGGATGATCTGAACCGCGCTTTCGGTGATCAAATCGAGATCCTCCTTGAGCGACTCCAGGTCCACCTTCCCGTCTGCGATCTCCTCGCGCAGCCGGGCAACGGTCACCGAGATGGGCAGGGTCTTGTTCCCGATCCAATGAATGGCTTCGGTGGAGGCGGTGGTCAGGGCTTCGAACACCTTGTTGCGCAGGATCTCGTTATGCGCCTCCTTCAACTCTTCGATCAAGCCCGCGTTGTTGACCGCCACGGCCAGATGTTCCGCCATGGTCAGAAGCATGGTGATGTCATCTTCGGAGAAGGCGTTCTCCTCCGAACTTTGAATGGTAACTGCTCCCAGGGCTTTTCCGGCATAAATCAAGGGCAGCGCCATTTCGGAGCGCGTATGCGGCAAATGAGGATTCTTGAAATGCACACGCTCCTCCCCGACATCCAGCGCGATGCGCGCCTCCCCTTTTGCGATGCAAGCCCCGATCATCGATTCGCTTCCCACTTTTAATTTGTGTCCTTCGGACAGCATGGCTTTGCCCGCCTTGCCATACCCGGAACGCAGTACGGCATACTCGCCCTCCGCGTCGAGCAGGAAGATCCCCGCATAGTACAAGCCGTAGGCCTCACAAATGATGTTGACGGTTTGGGCAAGCAGGGTTTCGAGATCGAGGATCGATGTGACCTCCTTGCCCACCCGGTTGGCGGCCTTCAACAACTTCGAGCGGCGCTCCGCCTGCCGGTGCAGGTTCGAATTCTGGATGGCGATCGCAAGCTGGTCCGCCATGGTCTGCAGGGCGGCGACATCTGCATCATGAAAGGCTGCCTCCTCGGAGGATTGAACGGTCAGCGCGCCGATGACCTCCTCCCCGACGATCAACGGCAAGGCCATCTCGGAGCGCGTTTTCGGCAAATGAGGATTCTCGAAGAAGACCGCCTCCTCCCCGACGTCCAGCGCAATGCGTCCCTGCCGGTTGGCGATCGAAGCCCCGATCATCGAGTTTCCACCCACGGCAAGCTTATGGCCTTCCTTGAGCATTGCCTTGCCAGGCTCCCCCCGACCGGCCTTCAGGACCGCGTATTCACCGGCTTCATCCACCAGGAACACGCCGGCATAATAGAAACCGAACTCATCGCATATGATGTCCACCGTGCGTTGAAACAACTCATACGGATCAAGGATGGTCGTGATGTTTTTGGCCGCGCGCGCGGCGGCCTTGAGCAATGTGACATGTCGCTGGATGTCGTTCGTCATGGAACCCTCTTATGTTTCCTTCAAAATCTTCTGGATCAATTCCACCAGTCCCTGTTCACGCCCCTTCACAAAAAATGCGCTGGAGCCGCGCGCGGCGGCATCTTTGGCTTTGTTGACTTCATCGTAGGCGGTCAGGATCACAACCGGCAGATTCGGCTGCTGTTTCTTGAGATCCTCCAGCAGATCCAGGCCCGCACCAGATTTGGGAACCCCGTCAAATCCGGGCATGTTCAGGTCCAGCACGACAATATCGACCGTCCCGGCGTTCTGCCGGAAGGATTCGCTTCCGCCCTTGCAGTCGGCTGCCGTGATCACCTCGAACCCTGCGCGCAACAAGGTCTTTTCCAGACTCCGCTGCACCAATTTTTCATCATCCACAAGAAGGACCGTGGTCATTCATCCTCCACAACGGTTGAATTCTTCAAATTACCTTTTTCCTTTAATTTTTTCGCACGGGCAGACGAACCCGAAAGGTTGCACCTTGGCCGGCTTCGCTTTCCATTGTGATCGTTCCACCATGTTGACTGACGATCTGCTGACATGCGGAAAGACCTAGCCCAGTTCCTCCGCTCCCACCCTTCGTGGTAAAAAAAGATACCCAGATCTTTTCCTGAATTTCTCTTGGAATGCCAGGGCCATTGTCGGAGATGATGATCTGAACGTAGTCCGGATCCCGATCCCTCTGTCCAAGAATGGTGATTCGAGGCGCAGTTGATCCTGCCAACGCCTCCCAGGCGTTCTTAATCATGTTGTTGAAGACTTGTTCCATCTGCCTTTCATCTGCATGCACGTGCGGCAGGTCCTCTGCCCAACCTATTTCCACCACTCCGTCGGGCAATCCCATGTTCGCAACGGTTCGGCGGATCATCTGGCCTAAAGACACAGCCGTATCGTGCCGCTGGCGGGCCGGTCCGATCAGCCCTTCCTTGATCTCGAGAATGGTGTTGGCGCTGGTCTCTGCGATATCCAGGTCTTCCAGCAGGGATTCTACGCTGACCAACGACGCCAAACGATTCGGCTTCATGGCAGACATCTCTTCCATCACCCGTTTGAGATCAATTCCTTTCGCGCGGGTTTGTTCGCGAATCTCTCGAACGGCGGCGCGCAAAGAATCCCGTGTGACAGCAGTTCCTTCCACCAGCTCAATCAGCGCCAGCAAATATGGCAGGCTTTCGCGCACCCGGCGGATACTCCCGGGGATCGGCGCAGCCTTGTTCCCCACCCAATGGATCGCCTCCCCGGTTGCCGTGGCAATGGCTTCAAAGGTTTTCCTGCGCAGGATCTCGGCAGTGGCATTCTCCAATTTGGACATCAACTGCGCGTTGTTGATGGCGATCGCGATCTGGTCCGCCATGGACTGCAAGGTGGTGAGATCCTCCTCGGTAAAGGCGTTCATCTGATTGCTCTGGACGGTCAAAGCTCCAAGCGCCTGGGACTCGAAGATCAGCGGCAGGGCCATCTCGGAGCGGGTGTTCGGCAGGAATGGATTTTTAAATCGCGAAGCTTCACCGTCCACATCCAGGGTGATCTGAGCCTGCCGGGAAAGGATCGCCTTGCCGGCCAGGGATTGATCATCGACGGGTAAGCGGTGGTTCTCGGCGAGCATTTTCCGCCCGGCCTCGCCGAAACCCGCACGCAACACCGCCCATTCTTTGTCCTCCGAAAGGAGGAAAATTCCAGCGTAATAAAAACTGAATTCACTGCAGATGATATTGGCGGTGTGTTTTAACAGGTCATTGATATCCAGGATGGAGGTGACCACCTGAGCTACGCGCGCCCCGGTTTCGAGCAGGCGGTGGCGGCGTTCGAGCATCGAGAACATGCGCTGATTTTGATCGAGCAGGAATTTGTTGCGCTCCACCGTACCGGTCAGCTGGCGGATGTTTCCTTCTAGCCGCTCCACCAATTCCTGCTGGTAAGCAGCCATGTGTTCTTCCGCATGGTCGAGTTTTTCCACCCGGCCGTTGAGATATTCCTCGATCAGGCGCTCGAAGGTATCGTCGATCGGTTTCGGAATGAAGCCTGCGGCGCCGGCTGCGAGGGCGCGAATCCTGGCGCCGGCGCTGGTATCCGAGGAAATGACCACGAGCGGAGTGTTCGGTAAAAGTTTTTTCAACCGCGTGGCTGCCTCGCTCCCCGTCATGTGCGGCAAGTTGTGGTCCAGGAGGACCAGGTTTGGGTGAGTTTCTTCAGCCAGTTGCAGACCGTCCAACGCGTTGGCAGCCTCCAGAACCACGAAGCGGTTCGAAAGCAGACGCCGCACAAGAGCGCGGGATTCCTCGTTGTCCTCAATGTACAAGATCTGCGGCGCGGTGCGGGGATCGAACGCGGTCATGCTCGACCAGCCTTCCGCCGGTCGACGACTCGATGCTGCTCCAGTCGCTTTTGAACCACCTGTCCCACGGATTCCGCCGTGATCGGGGATTCCTGCATCACGCGCAGGAAATCCGCCCGAGGCAGGGCAAGCACCTCCACCGGTCGATCCCCAGCCCGGACATTGGCGATTGACTTCCCTCCGCGCATCAACTCGATCTCGCCGAAATATTCCCCGGGGTTCAACTCGGAGAGGATCACCTCCCGATTCTCCCGTTTTTGAAGCACGACCTCCACGTGACCCTTGCGAATCATGAAGAAATGATCCACATGCTGGTTCCTCGAAAGGATGGTCTCATGCGGCCTGAACAGCTGTTTTTGAGCCAGCTTGGTAAACTCGATCATGTGCCTGTGCCTGAGTTGCGGCAGGGATTTGGACACCGCCTCATCGATCAACTCGCCATCGAAAATGACAATGTTGCGGTGCGTACGTGCGGTGAGCGATGGATCATGGGTGACCATCACGATCGTCTTTCCCTGGGCCACAAATCTTTCGAATAATTCGATGATCGTGGCCGCGGATCGGGAATCGAGATTCCCGGTGGGTTCGTCCGCGATCAGCACGGGGGGGTCGCATGCCATGGCGCGCGCGATCGCCGCCAGTTGCTGCTGCCCGGTGGAAACCAGAACCGGCAGTTTGTTGGCGTACTTCTCCAAACCGACCATCTTCAACAGTTCCAGGGCGCGCTGCGGGCGGTCATCGAATCCGGAGCGGTTCACAAAATCCATGGGGAGCATGACGTTTTCGAGCAGGGTTAACATGGGCAATAACTGGAAGAACTGAAAGACGATCCCCAGGTTCTCCCCGCGCCACCTGGACCGCTGGCTCTCGGTCACACCCGAATAGATATCCATGCCGTTGACCACCACCTGCCCCTGGCTGGGATGGTCGATGCCGGTGATCATATTCAGCAGCGTGGATTTGCCGCTGCCGGATTTTCCCACAATCGAAACGAACTCCCCGCGCAGGATGGTCAGATCGATGCCTT
>VGNF01000043.1 GCA_016866195.1 Chloroflexota bacterium
TTTTTTTATAATTGGCCTTCACCATTTTCTGAAGATCAGAGAGCGCGGGAAGCGTATCTGTGGGCATGGCGAACGCGGCGTCGTTTGTTGCGGACAAACATTCGAATAACTCGCGGATGATCTCCTCCTTGTTTCGGAAGTGATAATACAGATTGCCGGGGCTGATGCCTGCGGCTTCCGCGATGTGATTGGTGCTGACAGCCGAGGTTCCATCTTTGTTGAAGAGGACGAGTGCAGTATCGAGGATTTTTTCGCGGGTGGTCATAATTACTTCTCCTAGAGTATTTACTCTAATATATTAGAGCAAATACTCTATTTTGTCAAGAGGAAAATTCCATTTCCTTGGGTTGTCCTCATGCCACAGAGATGACCACATGGCCCTTCTTGCATCCCGATTCAACATACCGATGCGCCTCGGCAGCCTGTTCCAATGAAAAGCATTTGTCAATGATCGCTTTCACCCTTCCTGCCTCAATAAGGACTTTGAGGAAAGCGAAGTCCTCAGCCTGCCGGCTTGCCGTCCTTGGCATCCAGAAGATGACCTTCCTGCCGCTCCTCCATGCGCTCCATTGCCATCGAATGATCTGTGACATTTGCGGAACAGCCGTCAGATAGCGTCCGTGAAGGTTCAAGCGATTCATAATACTGGCAAGCGAGTTCTTCCCGATCACGTCAAAGATCACATCGTAGGTTTTGCTGCTTTGGGCGAAGTCCTCCCGAGTGTAGTCAATGACGTGATCGGCTCCAAGCGAGCGCAGCATATCCAGCTTCGCCACGCTGTCCACGCCCGTCACCTCCGCCCCGAAGTGTTTGGCAACCTGTACCGCATACGTGCCCATGCTTCCACCTGCTCCATTGACCAGAACTCTTTCCCCTCTCTGGATATTCGCTCGCCGGAGGAGATACACTGCGTCAAGTCCGCCGACAGGAAGGGTGGCAGCTTCCTTGTAGGTCATGTTGGCGGGTTTTGTGAACAACGTCCCTCGTTCGGACAGACAGATGTACTCTGCATAGGCGCCCAAACGAAGGCCGGACCAGGCGATGACCTGGTCGCCAGTTTTGAACTGTGTGACTTTGCGGCCAACGGCTTCAATTTCCCCAGCCAGGTCCTGTCCTGGGATGACGATAGCCGGGCGACTGGCGCGAGATGACCGAAACACGCCAGACCCATTTGAACGGCCAACTGCCCCAAAACCTGTTGCCATGGCGGTTGTCGCATGGATTTTTATCAGGACTTCGTGGTCCTTCGGCTCGGGCCTTGCCACCTCCCGAAGTTGAAGGACCTCTGGCGTCCCGGGATTCGAATATGCCATCGCTTTCATGAGTTCACCCAAATTTGACTGGTCATTTTTTCAACAGCCTATTTGAAAGACGATTTTCGCCTTGGCATGCCCTTCCGCGAGATACCGCATCGCCGCGGGGGCCTCGCTCAGTGGATAATTCTTTTCGATCACAGGCGCGATCTTACCCGCTTCGAGAAGTTCCTTCAAGTAGAGCAGGTCTTCCTGGTTGACCGTCGCGATTCCCATGGACCCCAATCTTTTTCCATTTCTGCGCGACATCAAAGGTCCCACGAACATGGCTTGAAAGATCTGGGGCAATGAGCCTCCCGCGCAGATATATATCCCTTGCGGATTCAGCGCGCGCCGATACGCGGAAAGCGGATGAAATCCATTCACCGCGAAGATCAGGTCGTAGCGCCGACTGCCTTGGGTGAAATCTTCCCTGGCGTAGTCAATCACATGATCCGCGCCGATGGAGCGCGCCATGTCCTTGTTGCGCGCGCTGCACACAGCGGTCACTTCTGCGCCGAAGGCTTTGGCAATCTGCACCGCGAACGTGCCGACGCCTCCCGCCGCACCGTTGACGAGAACCGTTTGCCCGGGCTGGACCCGTCCCTTGTCGCGCAGGCCCTGCAGGGCGGTGACTGCCGCGACGGGAACCGCCGCGCCGGCTTCAAAAGAAAGATTGCGCGGCTTCAGGGCCAACTTATTTTCATTAGCACACGCATTCTCGGCAAACCCGCCCTTCATGCCGGCGGCTACCCCGAAGACCTCATCACCCGGCCGGAACTGTTTCACGTTCGCGCCGACCGCTTCGACGATGCCGGCGATATCCGCGCCTATCGCCTTGCCAACCGATTTGAAGACTTTCTCTTCCATGAACCGATCCATGGCGGATAACTTCTCAAAGCGCCGGTAGTCCAACGCGTTTGCAGAGGCTGCATGAACTTTTACCAGGACTTGATCATCCTTCGGCTCAGGTTTTGCAAGCTCCCTGAGTTGAAGAACCTCTGGTGAACCATATTGGGTGTAAACAATCGCTTTCATTTTTTCCTCACTTCGTTTATTGACCGAGCTTGTACAGCCGAATGCCCACCAGCAGGTAGAAGAACGTCGCCAGCAGGCCGTTGATGTAGCGGAACACCGCCAAGCTATCGATGAAGAACGAGCCCATGTAGAGGATCCCCGTCAGGGCCGAGGCGAAGGCCAGATAGGCCGTGGCCTTGTTGAAGACCCCCTTGAGCATCACCAGGCCGGCGAAGAGAACCCCGAGAGAAGGGATCAGGATGGAGTACGTGGCCGCCAAGGGAGAGGGCAGTATCGCCGAGGCGTAGGCCGCCGCCGCTGCCAGGGCCGCCCTCTGAGCCTCGGTGGTCGCTGCACCGTACTGGACTCCGGCAATGATCATCGTCGAGAATGCCGTCCAGGTCACCGCCAGGTCCAGGATGACGAAGAGGAAGGCCTTGAAGGCAAGCGCCACCAGCATCAGCCCCTTGTTGATGTGCTTCAGAGCCATGTAGATCCCAAAGAAGATCGGGATGAGCAGCAGGTCCGTGACCACCATGAGAAAGACGATGGCCCACCATCCGGCGACGTGTTCCGCGAAGTAGGCGAGTTGCGCCTCGACGCCGGCCGCCGGCTGGTCCCCCACCCAAATGTAGATCGGAATGGCGAGGAAGTACCCCACGACCAGGACGATTGCGCAGATTCCCGCCACGCGATACATCCACTTTCCGTCGGGGTCAACTGTGATTTGAGTTTGTTCGTTCATTTTATTTCTCCTTTACTGACGATTTTGACGACTTTTCAGGCGTACAGGTTTCAATACGATTGAGCCAGACCAATGGCAAACCCAGATCACGAACTTTTTTCAGCAATCCAAACAAGGCTGCCTGATCGACGACCGGCCCGGTCAAGAGCGTGTCTCCGTTCTCTTCCAGCGTGATGGTCATGCCTCCAAACCAGCCTGTCCATTGATCGTCCAGGTGGCCTTCGATTCGGATCTGATAGATCATCGGTCGAACTGAAGCCGGTTCCGTTCGAAAACGTTTGGTGGTCGTTCTGCCGTTCTGCTTGGTCATGGTCGCTCGTATTTACGAACGCCAATATACCGGCGAGGCGGTATCGTCGCACAGATACTTAAGTATTGAGATGAAGTATTGTTCTGGGATTTGCGAAATGCACTTACCTTCAAACTTATGCCCCCCTATCAAGTCCTCGCCCGACCTACAACAAACCCAACTCGCGGGCTCGGGCGACCGCTTCGGTGCGCCGCTGAACCTGTAACTTGTCAAAGATGAGGCGGGTATGTCCCTTGACCGTGCTCAGGGCGAGGAAGAGACGGTCGCCGATCTCACGATTGGAGAGTCCCTGCGCGACGAGACGCAACACTTCCAACTCGCGTTCGGTGAGCGGCTCGATCAGCGCGTCGTCCTTTGGCTGGCTTGGTCCGACCGGAGCGTCCGCGCCGAAACGGGAGAGCAACCCGCCAACGTAGGCGCGTAGACGCGGCTCACTCAACTCCGGGCTTTCCAAACTCCAAGAGAGAAGTTCCTGCATCGGCTTGCCAAGATCGAGAAAACTGCGCACATATTTTTCGGGCTCGGCTTGCAACAAGGCGCGTTTGAGTGTTGTGAGCGTGGATGCAGTGTTCCTTTGTGCGTATAACGCGAGCGCGTCAAGGAGAAGGAGGCGCGTCACGTGGAGCGCTATGCCGCCGGCCTGTGCCTGCTGCAAGGCTGGACCGATCAAGGCACTTGCCTGCTCCAAAGCAGAAATATCGCGCGTCCGGTGGTAGCGAGTGATCCGCGCCTGCGCGAGCGCGATCGTCAGGGCATCCCGCGCCCGCCCGGTTTGCGAACGCCACTCGGAATCGTGGGTTTGCTCCCATTGCTCGATGACTTTAAAGTCATTTTGCGCGGTCCACAAGGCGATTTGGTACAGCGCGAGCATACCCAGGTCATAGGGAGACGAATACGTATCGCGTGCAGCTTGTTCCGCACGCTGAATTAATTCGTTCGCCTCCTTCACCTGCCCGCGCGCCTGCATCACCAGCGCAGACAATCCATAGGCTGGCACGAGAAAACGCGAACCCTTCCACAATTCGCCGATGCGAAAACAATCCTGCAGGGCATGCACTGTGCCATCCAAGTCATTCCACTCATAGAGCAGGCTGGCACGTCCCTGTTGAGCGAGACACAAAGCAATGGAAGACTGCCCGCCCCATTTCTCCGAGAGCTCAAGTGCCTGCTCGTACATTTCGGAGGCAGATCGCAAATTGCCCTGAAGCCATTCATAGTCTGCCAGATATGCCAGGGCGGTCAACGGAAGCGGAGCGTTTCCCACCGAGCTGGGAGAAGGCGAGGCTATACCCAACTCATACGCCTCGCGGAAGGCGTTCCTGGCGGCGGCGATATCGCCGCTCATTTCTTCGTATGCCACGCCCAAGGTGAGCAGAATCCTGCTGCGAGGCGAGGCCTCTTCCGGTGGCACTCGCGACAAGGCCTGCCGGGCTAATTCGTAGAAGGAGGACACATCGAGACGGCGCGCCGCGACCATCACGCGAATTACATAGTGCTCGCCTAGCAGGGTGGGCACGGTTTGAACGCGCAGCTCCAGTTGATTCAATTGATTCTCGGCACGATCCAACTGATTGGACAGCAGGAGCGCCCACGCATAGGTCAATCCCAGCCCGGGCCGATCAAGCAGAACCTGGGCGGGAAACGATTCGAACCAATTGAGCCTGGTGTTTCTTTCACCGTGAATCGGCAACTCGTCCGTATGACGTTCAATAACATCAGCGGCACGGGACCAATCCTGGATGGTGAGCGCGTGCGTGATTGCTTCGTAGGGGAAATTGTTCAGGGCGTACCAGTCGCTGGCGCGACGGTGGAGGTCGGGAATATGATCCGGGTATGCGCGGGCAAGTCGAGTTCGCAATAATTCCGCAAAGAGATGATGATAGCGATACCAACGGCGTTCATTGTCCATGGAAACGATGAACAGGTTGGCGTGTTCGAGGTATTCCAACGTCTCCTGGCCGTTGATGGAGGGATCGAGTAGAAGCGCGTCACACAGTGCACCGCACATCCGCTCCAAAATGGAGGTTTGCAGGAGAAACTTTTGGATGGCTTCCGATTGCCTGTGCAGGACTTCTTCGAGCAGGTAGTCCAGTACAAAGCGATGACTGCCCGTGAAAGATTGGATGAAACCTGCGATGTCTTCAAGCCCCTGCATCGAGAGCGCGGCCAGTTGCAGGCCGGCGATCCAGCCTTCGGTGCGGGCTTCCAGAGCCGCGATGTCTTCCATTGCAAGGCGCAACCCCATTGCCCGATTTAGAAATTCAGCCGCCTCCGATTCGGTAAATCGCAGGTCTTTGACGCGCAGCTCGGTCAATTGGTCGCGGGCGCGCAACCGTGACAGCGGCAGGCCGGGATCTTCGCGCGTGGCGATGACCAGGTGCATTTGCGGCGGCAGTTGTTCAATGAGGAACGCAAGGGCGGAGTCGATTGGCTTCGAGTCGATGATGTGATAATCATCCAGAACGAGAATGAAATCGTTCGGAAGCGCGGCGATTTCATTCAGCAGGGAGGTCAGGATGGATTCGATGGCTGGCAATTGGGGAGATTGGAGCGCGTCCATCGCGGCTTCTCCAATGTTTGGGAACAGGCTCTGCAAGGCGGCGATGAAATGCGACCAGAAGCGCGCCGGGTCGTTATCACCCTCGTCGAGTGAAAGCCAGGTGGCCCTCGCCGCGTCGACTGCGCTCAGCGTAGCGTCCTGCCCCACTACTAACCGCGCTGAGCGGACACTGAGCGGTAGCGAAGTGGAAGTCGAAGCGGGGAGAGGGGAAAGGGCGAAGGAAGCGATCCATTCGCTCAAGAGGGTTGTCTTCCCAAATCCGGCCGGAGCGGAAATGAGCGTGAGCTTGTGATGCAGGCCCTCGTTTAACTTCCCGGTCAGGCGGGAACGGGGGACGAGGTTGGCACGATGTGGAGGGATATAGAGTTTGGTGGCTAAAATTGCAGCGGGCACAATCTGATTATAAGCATATTTATTGTCGTGGATTTCGTTGGGTTTCAGATCCTCCCTTCTATGCTTGGAGGTGGAAACTTGTAAATCGGTCCAGCTTGATGGGAGTATTCGTGTTATGAGGTGTAAGGTCCAGGGAGGCTATGCGTGAAGATCCAGGTCATGGGAAGCGGCGTGATAAAATTCTACAAATTAATCACATCCAAGGGGATATCAGGAACCAGTCTTTGCAGTCAACGGATAAGCCTGCCTAAGCCGGCGCTGTGGAATTGATTTTCTAAGGAGAGGAAGATGGATCTGGGATTGAAGGACAAATGTGCACTGGTCACCGGCGCCTCGCGCGGGCTTGGGTATGCCACTGCCGAGACGCTGGCGCGCGAGGGATGCCGGGTGGCGATCAACAGCCGCGATCCTGGGAATATCACATCCGCAGCGGAAAAGATCGCCAGCGAGACGGGCTCAAAAGCCGTGGGTTTTGCCGGGGATGTGACCAATGCGGCGTTCGCAGAGAAGTTGATTCAGCAAGCATTGGATGCCATGGGAGGCCTTGACCTGCTGGTCACCAATGCCGGCGGCCCGCCCGTCGGCTCCTTTGAATCGTTCGATGAATCCGCCTGGCAGAAGGCGGTTGATCTTTCCCTCATGTGTCATGTGCGGTTGATTCGCGCCGCGCTGCCTCATCTTCGAAAATCGAAGGCGGCGAGCGTGCTCACCGTGACTTCATATTCGACCAAACAGCCGATCCCAAATCTCGTGTTGTCCAACAGCATTCGCGCCGCGACTGTGGGATTAACCAAGTCGCTTGCATTGGAACTCGGCAAGGAGGGCATCCGTTTCAACTCCATCCTGCCTGCCTGGACGGAGACCGAGCGGGTGATCGAGATCATGACTGCGCGGGCGAAGGCTAACAATTCCACGATCGAAGAGGAAACAGACAGGCAATCCAGGGAGAGTCCGCTGGGGCGCATGGGGCGTCCACAGGAGTTTGCCAACGCAGCAGCCTTCCTGCTATCGCCTGCAGCCTCCTATATCACCGGCGTGATGCTGACCGTGGACGGCGGCATGTACAAGGGAACCTTGTAAAGAATTTGATGAGTGTTTGGAGTGATGGACACAGATTGGGATACAATCTGTGTCCATCTTTTCTTTTGGAGCGGCTGATGAAAGAATCCCACGAATCCCATAATATCGCCTGTCTGAATTGCGATCGTTCAGACCAGGAAGTACCCTTGTTGATGTTTACCTTTGGGAACCAGACCCGCTATATCTGTACGGCATGCTTCCCCATCCTGGTCCACAAATCGGAAAAACTGGCCCATAAACTGCCGGGATATGTGCCGCCCTCCGACCCATCGCATGAGCATTGAAGTCGACCCTGATGAGCAAACTTTCGCGCCTGACCCGTAATTCACTGATCGTCGGATTCTTCTTCTTCGTGGACAAGATCATCGCCTTCGTCCGCGCGGGGATCATCAGCCGCCAATACGCCGACGAAGTGCATCTGCTGGACACCTTCAATGCCGCCAACAACCTGCCGGACGTGTTGTTTGCCTTGATCTCCGGCGGCGCACTGGCGATGGCTTTCATCCCGTTGTTGACGGAGTATCTCACGCTCAAGGACCGCGCCGCGGCCTGGGACCTGTTTTCGCGCGTGGCAAACGTGGCCTTTCTGGTGACCGCCTCTTTCGCCATCCTGATCAGCCTGTTCGCCGAAGAGATCGTGAATGCCGAGATCGGTATTGCACCCGGTTTCGGCGAAGAGCAGCGCGCCTTGCTGGCGGAACTCATGCGCCTGAACTTGATCGGCACGATCATCTTTTCCATCAGCGGCCTGGTGATGGCCAGCCTGCAGGCCAATCAGCATTTCGTCCTGCCCGCCCTCGCGCCGAGCATGTACAACGTCGGGCAGATCTTCGGCGCGGTATATCTGGTGCCGCGCTTCGGGATTCACGGGCTGGTGTATGGTGTGATCCTCGGCGCGGCCATGCACCTGCTGATCCAGCTTCCAGCGTTGTTCAAATTTGGCTTCCGTTGGACGCCTGCACTGAATTTAAGGCATACCGGCCTGATCGAAGCCTTGAAGCTCATGGCGCCGCGCCTGCTGACCATGGGCGGGATTCAAGCCATCGTGCTGGCTCGAGACAACCTGGCCTCACGCCTCGACCAGGTCGGCGCAGTCACCTCGCTGACATACGGCTGGATGATCATGCAGGTTCCGGAGACCATCCTGGGGACGGCCATCGCGACCGCCATGCTGCCCACACTTTCGGAGCTCGCCTCGCGCGGGGACTGGGCTGCTTTTCGTGTGACGATCGAACGCGCCCTGCGCGTGCTGATCGCGTTGACCCTCCCGGTGGCGGCGGTGATGGCCGCGGGCATCCATCCGCTGGTGCGCGCAGTGTTTCAATTCGACGAATCCACCACAACCCTGCTTACCTGGACGACGAGAGCCTATCTGTTGACGCTGACCGGCTTTACCATTCACGAGGTGGCGGCGCGTTCGTTCTACGCGCGCAAGGAGCCGATGTTCCCGTTGTATGCGGTGTTGATCCGCCTGGCGATCTTCCTTGGCATGGGAATTCTTGGAGTTATGTTCTTCCGGGAGGTCGGGGCGCCGATTCTGGCGTTTGCCGAGATTGCACTGCTGATCGAGGCGATCATATTGTTTGGCTGGCTCTCGCGCCGCACCCATGAACCCATCCATGTCGATGGGGCGGTTTGGAAGGGGCTTGCCGCTGCGCTGCTGGGAGGCCTCGTTGCTTATCTGGTGGCTCTATACCTGCCCGGCGGAGCGGTCGTCACCGCACTGATCGGGATGATCGCAGGCGGCTTGCTGGCGCTGATCGTCGTCTGGTCCGAGGCGAAGCTGCTCTTTCATCTGTAAATATCTGTCTTACTGCTTCTTGCATAAATCTCTAAACGGGAATAGGCTGAATCAAGGTAGGAAATCGTAACTACAGTTTAGATATTAACGCAGCACTCTGTAAGATCAAATTGCGAGATTGACTAATGCGGGAGGTCCACGCACCAATCGCGGGTTTGCCAAGGGCACAAAGTACTCCTCCAATTCTTCCCTGCGAACTCGGCACTCTCTGCGGTGAAATGGAGTTGGCCCATCCTTTATGTCATTCTATTAAAGTTCGAACGATGAGCCCCCTTTACAAAGGGAAGTATAATTGCGGCCATGTCTGAAAACCTGGAACAAACACAATCGAGTCAACCGCTCAAGGAGGATGACACCCAGCCGATCAAGCCGGTCCGAAAGCCGGCGCGCTGGCGGTCAATCCTGATCGGCATTTCAGGGTTCCTCCTCCTCTTTGCCCTGGGTGGTTTCGGCGGGTATTCCGCCGGAATTGGCGACCGGGTGTCAGCCCAGGAGGGGATACTTACCGCGCAGCTTGCACAGCAATACCAGTTCGCCCTGGTGGATATTCAGTTTGGAAGGTTCGAAGCCGCACGACAGCGACTGGAATACATCATTGCCAATGATCCCAATTATCCAGGCGCCACGGACCTGCTTACTCAGACGCTGGTAATGAGCACCATTCCCACTGCCACACCCACGGTGACGCTCACGCCCACGCCCGATTTCAGCGGAGCGGAGAGCGCCTATCAGCGCGCCCAGCAGCTCATCGCCGCGCAGGATTGGGCTAACGCGCTTGCCGCCCTCGATACGATCCGCAAACTCGACCCGGGCTATAAGACCGCCCAGGTGGATGGCATGTATTACTTCGCCTTGCGCAACCAGGGCGTCAACCTGATCACCAACCAGGGCAACCTGGAGGGCGGGATCTATTTCCTCACCCTGGCTGAGCGTTTCGGACCGTTGGATAACACAGCCAACGGATTGCGCGAAGGCGCCCGATTGTACATCACCGGCGCGTCCTTCTGGGAATTGGATTGGATGCAGGCTGCCACCTACTTCACCCAGGTGGGCGGCGGTTGGCCGTCCATGTATGACGGAACCATGACCGGCTCGCAGCGCCTGTACATCGCCTCCATGCGTTACGGGGATCAACTGTTCGAGAACCAGCAGTATTGCGAAGCATACGAACAGTATCAGGTCGCCGTGGGGATCGGTCAGCTGCAGCAGCCTTCAGCCGGAAATTACAACCAGGCATTCATCCAATGCTATCCTCCCACCTCCACACCGGAGCCAACAGCCATTGCCCCGCCCGAGACCCCGACAGAAGTCCCGACACCTTAGATGACCACCCCTCCCTCCTGGGTGATGGCACTGATCTTCTGGCTTCACATGCTGGGGACAGTGGCATGGATTGGAAGCCTGGTGGCGATATCGGTGCTCGTCCTGCCCGCCTCCAGCAGGACCTTGAAGTTACCCGAACAAGTTGCGTTCATTGCAGCTGTGCAGAAGAGACTCGAACCCATTGCCTGGTTCAGCATGGGATTGCTCCTGGTGACCGGGTTGTTTCAACTCAGCCTGAGCCCGCACTATGATGGATTCCTGTCCCTGAGCACCCAGTGGTCCATGGCCATCCTGATCAAACACAGCCTGGCCGTCATCATGGCGATCGTCAGCGCCACATAAACCTGGGAGGTGCTGCCGGCCATTCAGCGCATCCTGCTGATGAAGAGCAGGGCGGATCAGAACGAACTGGCTCGGCTGAATCGACGTGAGCGGATTTTATTGCGAACGAATCTCATGCTTTCCACCCTGATCCTGCTGGCCACCGCGTTCGCGCGGGCGTCCTGACCGGTCGAATCATCTGTTGCGAGGGGAGAAGGCTTCGTCCAGGAGGATCTCGATCCGTTCCTTGCCCCTGCCGATGTTATCGCGCCTGAGGCGAATCCTCCCGATCTCTCCGGTGCGTTTAAGGTGGGTGCCTCCGCAGGCCACGCGCGCAAAGCCCGGCACCTCCCAAACCCTTTGCTCGTTCTCCACATTGCTGTACTCGCTGAGGATCGTATGATCCTCCTCGATCAGCCGGTTGACCTCTGTCTGGATACCGGGCAGCCGGGCGTTCAGGTTTTCCTTCCACAGGAAGTCGATCCTCGCCTTGTCCGGTGAGATGTGCGCCCCGATCTTTTCGATGGCCGGGCAGGAACGCAAGGTTACCTCCAACACAAGTTCAGCGGCAAAATGCAGGCGCATCAGGGCGTACCTTCTCTCCCAGTCGATGTGCATGGGGAGAATATCCCCAACCCTCAGGCCGGTGGTGTTCTGCAGGACGTACATCAATTCCCTTCCCTGTTGAAAGACATCCGTCACTTCCCGGTTGCCAATCGTCCCATGATCCCGTTCCTGACCGCCGGAAAATGGATACAGGATAGTGCGGTCGACAGTCACGCGGTGGCCATCGATGGTTTTGATCGTGGTCTCGATTTTTGACAGGTAGGGATCCTCCCAGAATAGTTTCCGGGTCATATTTGTTCCTGGCTTAATCCGGGCTCGGCGAGATGGATTCCAGCCTCATTTCCATATCCACGCGGTGCATGCCCGGTCCCCAGCCGTTCGGGATTTCATCCACAGGCTGTGCGCCGAAGCGCGCAAAGAACGGAGCGGATTTGTGACTCGCAGCGATGCGAAGCAACTGTACGCCCGCGGTGTATGACTCCGACAGCACATGCTCCATGATGCCTGTTCCGATTCCCTGCGCATGCTGTTGAGGGCAGACCAGCATCCATTTGAGGGTCCCCTCGGACCGATCGATCTGCAGGCCGAAGGCGCAGACGATTCGACCTTCGATCAATCCGACCTTGTAATCGAGTGGCTCGGCCTCCAGGAAGCCGAGGTAATCCGATCGTTCATTGGGCGCAAAGAATGCAGGGCAGTTTCCCTCGAACAATGCGAGGCAGGCCGCCTGGTCATTCGGGCGATAACGGCGGAAGGAAATTCTCCCCTCATCCATTTTCTAATACGCGCCGGAACACTTCCACTCGGAGGGTGAATAGGTGCAGTAGTTCAACCCGGGACCGATGTAGGAAAAGGAAAGCGCGTAACTTTCCTCGGTTTTGCTGTAGGTGATCGGGGCGTCGTTCACTGAATCCGGAACCTCTGCAAGATATTCGGGGACGAGCTCCTGCAATGATTCTGGATAGGCGCCGTTCGATTCATGGTATTTATTCAGAGCCTCGATGATCGGTGCGCAAGCCATGTATCCATCGAACGCCTTCGGACCGGCGCCGGGTGGATCTTCGGTTGCTAATATCGAGGGGGTGCACCCCGGATTCACACCCGCGACCAGGATGATCAGGAACAGGGTCAGGGATCGAAAGTCTTTTTGCCGGGTCGACTTGTGGTCATTTGGGTTCGACGTAGACCTATCCTCCTTTGGTTTGATCGATCATCACCAATTGCTTTCCAGGGTTTTAAGCTGCTGGAGCTTACACGACACTCTCGGCAACTGTCCTGCCATAATCCTTGAGCGCCTTCACCATCTCGGCTGTGCGGCCTTCCACGTACACGCGCAGCACCGGCTCCGTTCCTGAGGGGCGGATGAGCAGCCACGAGTCGTCGCTCATGATGTATTTCACGCCGTCACGCTGGCTGATCTCGATTACTTTTTCGCCGCCGATCTCCGTCGGCGCTTTTTGCGTCAGGAAGTCGGTCATTTCGGCTTTGGCCACAGGTCGGCTCAGGCGCAGGTCGACGCGTTCGTAAACCACAGGACCAACGTCTGCAAGTAAATCATCCACCATTTCCACCAGCGATTTCTTGCCGGCTGCGATCATCTCCACCAGCAGCAGGCCCATCACCGGGCCGTCGCCTTCGGGGATGTGTCCCTTGAAGGAAATACCGCCGGATTCCTCTCCGCCGATCAGCACCTCCTCCTTCATCATGTAATCGGCAATGTGGTTGAATCCGACCGGCGTCTCGTACAATTTCAATCCATAACGTTTTGCCAGGCGGTCGATCATACGGGTGGTGGATACGGTGCGCACCACGGCACCGCTCCAGCCGCGCGTTTCGACCAGGTATTTCAATGACAGCGCCATGATCTTGTGCGGATCGATGAACGCCCCGCGTTCATCCATGGCGCCAATGCGGTCTGCATCGCCGTCGGTGACGACGCCAAAGTTTCCCATGCCGGAGCTGACCGCGGAAGCCAGCGGACCGAGATACTTGGCGATCGGTTCCGGATGGACCCCGCCGAAGCCGGGATTCATCTCGCCGCGTATCTCCGCGATCTCGCAACCTGTCCCCTGCAGGAAAGATTTGATCACCCCGCGGCCAGCACCATACATCGCATCGACAACAAAACGCTGGGGATTCTCCGCGATCACATCCGAGTTGATCAGTGTGCGCAGGTGATCGAAATAGGCCGGCAGCGGATTGAACTTCTGGATCAGGCCCGCCTCGCGCGCCTTTCTGAAATCCATCAGGTTCGGACCGCGCGCCTGCTGTTCATTGTCGTTGATGTACACCTCCACGCGGCGGCATTGCTCGGGCAGGGCGGAGCCGCCAAAGGCGCCCTTCAATTTGACGCCGTTGTAACGCGGTGCGTTGTGCGAGGCGGTGATCATCACGCCGGCGATGGCTTTTTGGTTGCGCACAGCGAAGGAAATTGCCGGCGTGGGCGAATCGGATTGCGCCAGCAGGACCGTGAATCCATTGGCGGCCAGCACGCGTGCCACCTCGCCCGCGAAACGATCCGAAAGGAAGCGCGTGTCGAATCCGACCACGATCTTTTTCGAATCCACGTCCACGGACTTTTCCCAGTGGTCTGAAGCTACCGCGTCGGCGATGGCTTGCGCCACGATTCGCAGGTTGTCGAAGGTGAAACTGTCTGAGATGACGGCGCGCCAGCCGTCCGTGCCGAAATGAATGGGCATGAATTCTCCGGGAGAAAGATGGGTTTATGGAACCTGTGCGACAGTGGGTGTGGATGTCGGTTCGAAGTTTGGTTCGGGCGTGGCGTACAGGACCACGGATTCAAGCAGCCAGCCTTCCACGCGCTGACCGCTGCGGGTGACGAAGACGCGGATCCAGGTGACGCCGTTCACCTGCCGGAATTCGGGCATGACTTCGACGATCGAGCCGTTGTCGAGCGTCATCAGGAATTTGCCGTTGGGAGTCTGGCGCAGGTTGGCTCCGCCGCCTTCGCTGGCGTTGATCCTCCCGTAGACGGGTTGTGCTTCGATCGTCAGCGTAACGGTAGGTGTCTCCGAAGCCGGAAGTGTGATGGAAAGAGTCAGGGGAACCGGTGAGGGTAAGACGGGATTTCGCGTTTGTTCTGCGCGCGTCATGGCCACCTGAGTCAGCGCGACTGCAACTGTCTCGGTGAAATCCACCTCCTCCAGCGTGGGCGTGACGGTCTCGGTTGGCTCCGCGAGCCGGGTAGGGCTCGACGCTGGCTGCAAGGTGGCGGTCGAGGTCGGGAGGGAATTGGTGGGCGTGAATGCGGTCGCCGCTTCATCCCTCGATGGCAGGCCGGACCCCATCAACGTCAGCAGGATCGCCAGAAATGCCACGACGAGCGCGCCGCTGAAAACCATCCCGCCGGCCGAAGGGCGCAATTTGAGGGCAAACAACGTGAGCAGACCGAACATGCTTGCCAGGGCCAGATGGACCAGGAAGACCAGCAACCCCTGCGGCCACACACCTTCCACGCCTGAGCCAAGGCCAAAACCGGCGGCGTTGACGGGGAGGAAGAATGCATAGCTGATGATCAAACTTGGGAGGTAGGGTTTGCTTTCCGAGCGGATGAAGGACGCTGTGAGCAGCACCGCGCCGATGGTCAGCACGACCAGCTCGGGAATCCACAGGCGCGCGTGGATGAACACATTCGTCAATGTGATGGGCAGGAACATCCGGGAACCGAGGCCGGAGATCAGCCCTCCAATTTTCACCAGGACGGCGCCGATCAGCAAAGCCATCAGGGTCTCAAAGAAATGGCGCGGCGCGCCGGTCAGGATCGAAAGCAGAAACCCCACCCAGGGCGTCATAAGGGGCGCCAGCAGGACGCCGAGCAGCAACAGGGCTTGTGAATCGAGCAGGTATCCCAGACCCATGATCGCGCCGCACAGAAGCGAGTAAACAAAGAATTCCACGGATGGGTAGGCGCGTCGTGCAAGCGTACCCAAGAGTGTGTTCTGTCCTTCGACGTCGGAGGGGATCATCTGCCTGCGCGTTAAGCGCCGGCGCCGGACGCGTTGGGCGGCGGTTTCATGTGGTTGAGGTTTTTCCGGGTCGGTGGGGATGATCGGTTCGTCTGTGAAGGACATGCGATTGGATACCTGATGAATGCCCGCTTCGAAGCGTCGGCTGGGTTTATTTTATCATGGCGGATGACCCGCCCCGCACGGGAATCGCATCCAGCGGGTAAGTATGAATGATTTCCGTTGTCAGGGAAACGTGCAATTCAATCGAACCCTGGAACATACCAGGGTTCCGCTGCATTCGCACAGGAGCGGACCATGGAATTCTTCGATCGTCTGATCTATGCGTTGACCGAGCTGCATCCGGTTCATCCGATGTTCGTCCACTTTCCCATCGCGCTAACCGGCGCAGCCTTCCTGTTCATTTTGCTCGCTGCCTGGAGGAATAGCCCTGCGCTTGAGCAGGCTGCCTTTGCCAACATCGTGCTGGCTTCAGCCGGGACGATCCTGGCAGGCATCAGCGGCTACATGGATAACATCAAGAATTACGTGGGTGACGCGCCGAATGCCGGTTTGAAGATCATTCTGGCGACCCTGCTGCTTCTGCTCACGTTGGGGATCAGCCTGACCCGCTATCGGGATCCGGCGATCTTCCAGAAGCGAGCCCGGATTCTATACATATCCTCCTATGGGATCAGCTTCGCTCTTGCGTTGGTCCTTGCATTTCTTGGTGGTGTCATCTTATATGGTTTTTAGGAGAAGAGAATGAGATTAAGCAAGATAGGTATCGCGATATTGCTGGTCGCAGGCATTGGTTCGGCCTGCGGCGGGCAGCCGGCAGAACCGACTGCCGTTCCCTCCACTGCGACATTAATCCCCACTTCGGCTCCCACCGAAACGGCGGCACCAACCGCCACAATCCCCCCCACCGAAACACCCACGGTCGAACTGACCCGGGCCGCGGCTGGAATCAGCTTTGCCAATGACATCTATCCCATATTGGAAAGCCGCTGCCTCAACTGTCACGGCGGTGAACGGGTGGAGGAAGGGCTGGTCATGCGGAGCTATGCGGATATCATGGCAGGTTCGGATAACGGGCCGGTGGTCGTCCCCGGCGATTCCGCGAACAGTCAGATGGCGATCCTTCTGCTCAACAATAAGATGCCCAAGCGTGGACCCAAATTGACTCCTCCACAAGTCCAATTGATCGTCGACTGGATCGATCAGGGCGCGCTGAATAATTAACCACCCAGATTTGTTTGTTCTTCCGGGGGATTGGCTCTATGGCCAATTCGCCGTTTTTATTGTCTCCTCACCGCTGCAAAGCCCAGGCCGTTCGGTCCGACGTGAGTGCCGATCACGGTAGTCACATTTACGAATTGGATATCGCGCGGGATGCTCATCCTGGATTCCTGCATGAGATGGTCAAGCCAGTTTCGGGCGCGCGGCTCGGCATTTGAGTGCAGAATGGCCAACCGTTCGAGCTCACCACCTTGGATCAGGAAACGCAGCATGCGCTCGTCGGCCTGTTTCGTCTTGCGCACCGCCCCGATTGCCTTTACTTCACCGTCGGTCAGTTCGATCAAGGGCTTGATGGAGAGCAATCCGCCGAGCGCGGCCACGGTTCCGGGCACGCGTCCGCTGCGTTTGAGATATTCCAGCGTATCCAACGCAGCGGAAACATGCAGGCGCTTGCGCGTGGATTCGATCGCTGACCAAGTGGTTTCATAACCCTCAGCCCGCGCCTCCGCCGCGGCCAGCACCTGAAAGCCGAGTCCCATGGAAAGCGAGCCGCTGTCGATGCAGGTGATTCGATCCCGAAATTCCTGGGCAGCCTGGCGGGCGACGTCCAGGATCGTGGTCAGCTGGGAGGCGGCATGGATGGACAGTATCCGGTCGCAGCCATTTGAAAGCAGGTGTTCGAAGGGGGTCGCGAAGTCCCCGATTGAGGGCGAGGCGGTGGTCGGAGGAACTTGAAAATCTGGCAGGCGTTCGTAGAACTCCCTGCGCGTAATTCCGATCCCATCCGCGTATTGGCGGCCTTCCAGCACGAGGATCGCTGGCACAACCTGAATTCCATATTTTTCAACAAGATCAGGGGGAAGGTCGGAGGTTGAGTCGGTGACGATGCCGATGTTCATGACGGAAGTCTAACATACACGGTGGGCGGGCATTGGGTGGCGGGCTTCCGAGATCAAATATTCTACCCTTGACATACTATGTTATACATAGTATAATGCGGCAAAGGTTGAAATATGACAAACACCGAATCGCTCGAAAATGTCGTCCTGGAGCTCCGCCGCGGGGTGATCGTGCTGGCTGCCCTCAGTCAGCTCGGAACCGAGCAGTATGGCTACTCCCTGCTGAAACAGCTCGCCGATCTTGGTCTGGAGGTGGACCAGGGCACCTTGTACCCTCTGCTCCGCCGCCTGGAGGCGCAAGGGCTGCTCGAATCGGTCT